>JAYTRP010000296.1:0-15299 GCA_043746145.1 Hyphomicrobiales bacterium
GCATTCGATGGGGACCATCAAAGAATATTGCAATCGGGGCGGCGTGATCGTCGATGGACAGATCATCATGTTTTCCGATGTCGATACAGCGATCGAGGCCTATAACCGGCTAAATCGCTGAGCCGCTGAGGATTTGAGATGGACGGCGAAGATCTGGAAATCGAAGATGACGCCCCCGCGTTGCGGTCAGGCAACACGCTGGAACGCTTCCGTGCAGTGTCGGCTGCCTTGTCCGACGCTGCGCGGCGCACACGCATCTCGACCCGGCGCAGCGGAGCGTTCGCGCAGGGCGGCTTCAAAGCTCGCCGCGGCGCAAAGGTCGCTCGATTGCTGTTTGCTGCAAGCTTCCTTGTTTTTGTGGCGCTCCCAACTCTTTCGGCGGCGACATACTTCTTCCTGATTGCATCCAAGCAATATGTTTCCGAGACCGACTTCACAGTTTCGACCGGCGAAGTGCCCATGCCGGACGGCGTGGCCTCGCTGACCGGTCTGCCCATGTTGGCCATCATACAGGACACGCAGATCGTCACCAATTTTGTTCACAGCCGCGCGGCGGTCGACCTACTCGATAAACGCGTGGGCGTGCGAAGCCTCTACGGATCTCCGGCGGCGGACTGGTTGGCCCGATACGACATCAATAAACCGGTTGAGCGTTTTGAGAAATACTGGGAGCGTATGACGTCGACGTCGATCGGAATACCGTCGGGAGTGGTCCAACTCAAGATCCGGGCGTTCTCGCCGGAAGACGCACAGAGGATCGCGCAAGCGACGGTCGATATCTGCGAGCAACTCGTCAATGACCTGAACTCCCGCATGAATGAGGATGCGGTCAATCAAGCTGAGAATGAACTCAAACGCGCGTCAAAGCGACTAGGTGCGGCGCTGGCTTCATTACAGGAGGCGAGGAATGCCTCGGGCATTATCGAGACGTTAAAATCCACCGACGTTCTGAACGGACTGGTCAGGGACACGAGATCCTCACTTATGAGTATGACCGGCGAGTATGAATCGCGGCTCAAATACGTGAACGCGGATGCACCGCAGATGCGGGAATTGCAGACTCGTATCGATGTGACCCGCGACCAGATCGCCGAGATCGAGAAAAAGTTGACGAGCGCGCCTGCCTCGACCGGTTCAGCGAACGAGTCGGGCGCGCCCACGATCGCTCAGGCGATGACGCAGTTTGGCGAACTCGACCTCGAAAGGAAAGTGTCGGAGCGTTTGTTTGAGACCTCGATGGCCACGCTCGAGCGCGCGCGCATGAACGCCGAGATCAAGCACATGTATTTTAAAATTTTTGTCCATCCGACTTCTCCGCAGGAAGCGCAATATCCCAAACGCGAGCTCGACGTTTTCCTCATCGCAGCGGCAAGCATCACAATTTGGGGCATCCTGTGCGGGATCGCCGCCATTGCGCGAAATCACATGGCCTAGGGGCGCCGCTCCATGCTCTTTAATGTCGAGCACGATGTCGGCTTAGCAGTGGCCGGATATATCGTTCCGGACAACGCCTCGGACACATTGCAGATCGTGGTGCGCTCTGGCGGTCGGGATGTTCTGGTCCGGCCCGCTGATGATCCGCGCGATGCGCTCGTCGCGGCGGGGCGCCACCAGACCGGACTCTGCGGTTTCAACCTCGACGAGGCTGTTCTGCCTGGGCTCGCCGGCATGGACGATCTCGAAATCAGCGATGCGGAAAGTGGCATGCTGATCTACCGTCGTCTTCAGCATCAGCACGTGGCTAAGCGTATTCTTCGATTGGAAAGTCACCTTTTTCCGCTTTGGCGACTTGATGCGGCGCTAACAGGACGTTTCCAATATGCTGCAACACAAATTGAGAATCACGGGCGCGAAACGACTACGCAAATGTTTCTGTTGAACCAGTTCAATTCGGTGTTTCTATCTGGCCGTTTGATGTTCCGCAGCTTCCAGCAATATGTAGAAAATCGGTTCGACGTGGTCTACACGATGCATCATCCTTACGAGGAACTGGCCGAAAGGCTGATCGTGCTGGCTCAGATCAAGAAACTCGGGTCCGGCATCCTAGGTTTGCGCGAGAACATGAGTCTTGAGGCAACGATGATCTTCGCGCAGTCGCTGCCGTTTGAAGATGAGAAGGCGCTGGGCCGCGCGCTGCGCAAAATGCCAAGCCAGGTTGCACAGGTTCTGGCAAATCCGGTAATCCGTCAACTTACCACCTCACAGGCAGACGAGATGCCCTCTCCGGGGGGGGTGTCGACTGCGCTCAGCGTGCTTTCTTCCTTTTCGCTGGTGGGGCTGCGTCGGGCGCCGGCATCGTTTGAACGCGCCGTCTCCGAGCTCTGCGGCTTTAGCCTCGAATCGTCGGGTGCTCTTGCCAAGCTACCCGGCGTTACCTCGCTCGCGAAGACGTTGCGGCGTACGCGCGAAGTTGAGTGGCTGATCGAATTCGACCTCGAACTTTACGAGCACATCGCGCGCGCCTATCGCACGACGGCCGGTGAAGACGCGGTACCAGTATGATGTTCAGTGTGCACATGAATCGATGCTAAATCAGCGTGACGGAGACGCTATGTTAGAAGTGGACGAGAGCCCGCTGATTACAATCGAGGCGCCATCGGCGAGCTCGCCACCGGCGCGCTTGCGCGCGGTAATCCTCGGGCGTCTTGGCATTGCGCGCGGCGATTTGGGGGTGCGCGACGACTTGATCGAAGCGGGCGTGCGGTTGCCTCGGCGTCGCATTTCGGCTTACTGGCTCAGTTTCATCCTCGCGGTCGTCGCACCTGCCGCCGCCGCTAGTCTGTATCTCGCGATTTTCGCCGCCGACCGATACGAGGCCGAGACCCGGTTCGCGGTGACCTCGCAACGCTCGGAAGCATTGGCTGACAAGATGAAATCAGCCATGTCTGGGGGAGGATCTTCGTCATCTAGTTCAAGCGGATTCAGCGCGGCCGATCAAGACGCTTACATTGTCGCGAATTACATCCACAGCCGCGCAATCGTCGACGACATCAGCCGAACACTTGATCTTCGCGTCATATTCCATCGCCCAGAAGCCGATTTTTGGGCGCGATTGAAAGATAACGCGAGCGCGGAAGAGCTTACTGATTACTGGCGCGGCAGGGTTCGCGCTTACGTTGACCCGCCGTCCGGAATCGTTACAGTCGATGTCAGCGCTTTCCGGCGTGAGGATGCGCTTGCGCTCGCCAACGCGATCGTAAGGGCGAGTGAAGCGGTCGCCAACGCGATTTCCGTACGTGCGCGAACCGATGTGACCAGCTTAGCGGAAACTGAAGTGAAACGCGCCGGGCAGCAAGTCGCCGCATCGTTGGGCGATTTGCGCGTGTTTCGTGACAAGGCAGGGTTCATCGATCCAGTGCGCCAAGCCGAAACGACCGGGTTGCTCCTGCAGCAACTGCTGTCGTCACGCATCAAGATGCAAAGCGATTACTTCGTATCGAGCAAGGCAATGTCGCCAGCGGCGCCGACACTGCAGGCGGCAAAAACTCGCTTGGATAAGGTTGATGAGCAAATCTCCGAGTTGAGGGAGAAATTGACGAGTGGATTGCCGCAGAGCGGCGCGTTGGCGAATCTGCTGCCGCAATATGAAGAGTTGGAGGTCCAGAACCAGTTCGCGGAAAAGCTCTATGGTCTGGCGCAGGATGGCTTGGAACGCGCGCGGTTACGCGCCGAGGCTCAGACTATCTACGTCAACGTGTTCGTGCCGCCGGCCTTGCCGCAGGAGGCGCGCTACCCGGAGCGCTTCGCGTCCTCTATGATGATTTCTCTAGCGCTACTGGTGATCTGGGGAATCGGCGCCCTTACAGCAGCGCTCGTCGAAGACCACAGGCTCTGACGATGTCCGCTGTTTACGACTATCGGGTCGGATTAGGCCACACGCTTCGCACGCATGCGCGCATCCTCGGCGCGCTAATGATCCGCGACGTATCAACGCGTTTTTTCGGGAATGCGCTCGGCTTCGGGTTGGCGATTGCGTGGCCGCTTTCCCATATTTTTATCATGATCGCGATTAATACGGTCGCTGGACGTGCAACGCCATTCGGCGACAACGCCGCCTTGTTTTTCGCGACCGGACTGCTGCCGTTCATGGCGTTTAACTACATGGGACGGTTTACAATGCTCGGCGTGGCTCTCAACCGGCCTTTGCTTGGCTATCCTGTTGTGAAGGTGACCGATATCCTTCTCGCTCGCGCGCTTGTCGAGGTTCTCAACGCCGGCGTCGTCGTTATCGCCGCCATGATAATTCTGACTGCGATGGGAGTGGATGTAATTCCGCCACGACCTATTGACGCGATGAACGCTCTTGGCGCTTGCATGCTGCTCGGGTTCGGTTTCGGCGTGGTGAATGGCATTATCGCGGCGCTAGCGCCATTCTGGGTTACCGCTTATGGATTAACCCAAATCGTGATGTGGATAATGTCCGGGGTGATGTTTGTGCCGGATCAACTGCCAGAAACGGCACAGTATTGGCTGTCCTTCAACCCAGTCTTAATTGGCGTCGAATGGGAACGCTCGGCTTTTTACGATGGCTACGGCGAGCACATCGTTGATAAGCCTTACATGATATCCTTTGCGCTGGTTTCGCTACTCGTGGGCTTGCTGCTCGAACGCCTTACGCGTGGCCGCATTCTCGACTAATTTGCCCAGTCACTTAGCCCTTCCGCACAAGCGCGTCGCCTCCAAAACGGGGGTAAGACGGTGGGGAGCATCCGGAATTTGCGTTGTCGAACTGGGAAGCGAGACTATGCCGCAATGAGGGTCAATAACCTGAGCGGGGGTAGCTGGAAAAAGGGTTTCGCTGATTGTAACGCACCCGTATCTATCCTTTTTGCGAGATTGCCGGGACGGCCTGTTGCATGGCGGCGGTAGGCGAGTGTGTCTTAGTTTGCAGCTTGACGGAAACGAAAGCTCTCTCAACAAGGAGGATGCTGCCTCGATCGGGCGCTCTATCATCAGTTCCGGCTTCCGCAGGTAAGCCAATCCGCAATACGGCGAATAAGGGAGTTTGATGCGTTCTGCGCTAATGGACCAGAGGGTCGCAGAACACATTCAACGAGTTAAATGCACACCGAGGAGGTTCCTTACAGCTATGCTGTCGTGTAATTTCTTTGGTGTAGCGTAGATAGCAAATACGCCTCATTGCGTTGGGGGCGCAGACCGGAGGTTAAATGATAGATATCGATGACTTTATTTATCCACGTGACCTCCAGGTCAAGCATGTCCATTTTCAGAAGTGCTTGATTATCGGATCTTGTATGTCTTCGACGACAGTCGATGCATGGCGGCGGAGGCAAAAAAACACGAAATTCGAGTATATAGTTTTTAATAATATTGCTGATATTGGTGAAATGCCACCAGATGACCCAACTACATACGACTTTCAGCTAGTGCAATTACCAATCAGAAGTCTGATTGGTGACAATATAATTAAATTCTCTGAATACTATAATGTAGAGAAAAATGAGGAGATATTTGATAATAGCCACAATGCGTTGAGACTTATGATCGATTACGCTTTGAAATTCAATAAAGACCATAAGATACTGACCTTCGTTCAGAATTTCGTGGTTCCCCAGATGACGTCGGTTGCGGGCTTATCGAATCTGAATACGAGGTTGGATCTTAAGTACTTGGTGCAAAGTCTAAATATGCTGCTCGCGGAATGTCTATCAAATTATGAAAACGTCTATTTGATAGATGCTGAATCAATTGCCTCGTCTATGGGGAAGCGGCACTTTTTCGACGATTCTATTCAATTTTTTACACACGGTGGATTTTGGTTTGAAGACTGGGTGGAACTCGAGAGCGCGAGACTCGAGAAAGTTCCTCCCATGTCGCGCATTTCCGATTTTAAACTCGATCAGTTTATCGCCGCTTTGTGGCGAGCCTGTGAGTATAACTATCGCGTCGTCAATCAGATCGACAGCGTAAAGTTGGTAATCTTTGATTTGGACGACACGTTGTGGCGCGGTGTGCTCGGCGAGCAGTATGAGTATGGGGACGAGCGTCCATCTTATGAGGGGTGGCCGCTCGGCGTCCACGAGGCAATCCAGCATTTGAAGGCGCGAGGAATTCTTGTTGCGCTTTGTTCGAAGAACAGCTCTGCCACAGTGAAAGAACGCTGGTATCGCGCAATTCCGTTGCAATGGGTAAACATGGAGGACTTCGTATCTGTTGAGATAGATTGGACTCCGAAAGTTGAAGGCATTGCGAAAATCATGTCGGATGTGGGCCTGACCCCTAAAAGCGTTCTGTTCGTCGATGACAACCCCGTAGAGCGACAATCTGTGTTGGACAGTTTTCCGGGCATAAGGGTAATGGGAGCAAACCCTTTTAACACCAGAAGAGTATTGCTTAACTCACCTGAGACACAGATTGCCGTGCTTACGGCCGAATCTATGTCGCGAGACGCAATGGTTCGGCGTCAAAAAGAGCGGGAGAGCGAGCGAAAGGCGCTTACGCGGGAGGAGTTTCTAGCAACCTTGAATTGCCGTATCACGCTAAACCGAGTGAGCGGAACCAGCGATAATAGGTTCCCGCGCACGTTCGAGCTTATAAACAAGACCAATCAGTTTAATACGAACGGCGCGCGGTGGACGATTCCAAGCTTCGAAGACTATTTTAGAGAAGGTGGGGAGATTGTCACATTCAGCGTTGAAGACAAGTTCACCTCCTATGGCCTCGTTGGCGTACTTCTGCTTCGGGGAACCACGATAGGCCAGTTCGTGATGAGCTGTCGCGTGTTGGGTTTGGACGTGGAGATCGGGGTCGTAAAGCGTATTGTGCGCGATCAGCGCAAGCGCGGCTACACTGGCGATATAAGTGCATCAATCGTAGACACCAGCGTGAATCTTCCCTGCCGGGATGTATACAGGCGGTCGGGCTTCGCCGATGTCGGCGAGGGGATTTTTGTGGTCCCTGAGGGCACGGACCTCAGAGATTTCCCAGCGCATCTTTCGTTTGTGTGGGAGCAATAGTCAGAGTGTTTATTTCAATTCTAGATTCAAGTTTACGGAATCATCCTCCCCGCAGCTCTCGCGAAGGAATTGCGGCCTAGTTTCGCCGCTGACAGCGCGCGCGACCCCGTTTTCGAGTTTATTTGAGATGGTGTTACTAATGACTCGACCGAGGGGTTAGTCGACTTGTGGAAAAAAGCTCCATCGAATGCGGGGGGGTCTGTAGCGTCGTTGCGGATGGGCGTTTCGCCGCACCAATCTGATCCGCCCGACACTGCGCACCACGATTCCGCTCTCGTTGAGGTCGTGCTTGCGACTCATCCGGCGGAAATTCACGAATCGACAGCGCTACAGATCAATTTGCCGCTGCTTGAGGGTGCACCGCCCGCCCTCCCCGCGCCTCCGCCGCTCCCGTGGGACGTCATTCTCGCGTCCAGCTTGTTCGACGCCGCATTCTATGATGCGCAACTGTGCGCGCTCGGCCTCGATCGTGGCAAGCTTTCGGCGATCGAGCACTATTGGCGCCAGGGCGACGCCCGGCGCATTGCTCCCAATCCGCTGTTCGATCCCGCTTATTATGCGCAGATTAATCCCGATGTCGCGGGCGCGGGAGTCAACCTGTTCTTGCATTTCATCGAGAACGGCGCGCGTGAGGGCCGCAATCCGCACCCGCTGATCGATCTCGCGCTGCTTGGCGAACAACTCGGACCCTATTTCGACGGCAATCCGCTCGCCGCTTATCTCGCGTCGAGCGGAGCAAAATTGCGTCCCCATCGTCTCGTCAATCCCGACTTCATCGTTGCAAAACAGCGCCAGATTGCGCCGTCGGACAAGCGGCCATCGCTAGTTTTCTATCTCTCGCAGGATCCCGACACGATAAACCCGTCGCTGGACTTCGACGGCTTCGCCTATCGGCAAATGTATCCTGAAACGACCCCATGGCCGCCCCTCTACCACTACGCCTGGCGAGGCGAGGCCGAAGGCCGGCGGGTAATGAAGGATCGCACCTCGTTTGGCCGGGTCGTGCCGCAAATCGAGGCGGCCGCGGCGCTCGACCCCGATATCGTCAAGCCATTCATGGACATGACGCGACTGCATGTCTCGGGCGGCTACGACTTGTTGCGGCGTGAACTCAGGCTCTACAATCTTCTTACACGGGCCGCCGGCTCGGCGAGCTACGTCCATGTCTTTATTGTTCCCTGGTTGAAGCACGGTGGCGCTGAGCGCGCGGCGATCCACCTCGCCACCGCTTTGCTGGAAGCCAATCCGCGAGAGAGCGTGCTGTTCGTCTGTACGCAATCGGACGAAGTCGAGGCGCTGAGCTGGGCGCCGGTCACGCGGCGTCTGGTCGTCGTCAAAGCCGCCAAGGAGATTGACGACATCAACGACACCTACGTCGCCTTCGCCAATTTTCTGCGCTTCGCGGGCTGCCGGAATCTCTACGTCGTCAACAGTCGTTTCGGTTGGACTTTGGTTGAGAAATACGGCCACGCGCTGACGAGCTTTCTGGCCGTGCAAGGGTTCGCGTTCTGTCACGACTACGACAGCGCTGGGCGCAAGGTGGGTTACGCCTGGACGCACCTGCGGGCGACCATGCCGCACCTAGCCGCGCTCGTGTCCGACAACGCCCGCACGATCGAACAATTCGCTAGTGAACATTATTTCGACGAGCGCGACCGCGCCAAATTCGTCTGCCTCTATCTGCCCGTCGATCCGACGCTCGTGGGCCGCGTAGCCGATCAGGTTGCGCATCATCTGTCGCAGGGGTCGCGGCGTCGGCACAAGGCGCTCTGGGCGGGACGGTTTGGCGCTCAAAAAGGCCTCGACGTCGCCATTGAGATCGCTCGCGCGTTGCCGGAGGTGGATTTCCGCCTGTACGGCGGCATCCCGGAGCAGCTTGGCGAGGGCGTGCCCGCAAACCTCATCGCTTGCGGCGTTTTTTCCGAGTTCGGCGACCTGCCGCTGCACGAGGCGACGCTATTCCTGCATACGTCGCACTGGGATGGACTTCCCAATGTGCTGCTCGAAGCCGGGGCGGCGGGTCTGCCAATCGTGGCGACCGATGTCGGCGGCGTCGCCGATCTCGTCGACGAGTCCACGGGATGGCTAATCGCTCATGGAGCGGACGCTGAGGCCTATGCGGTGGCGATCCGAGCGCTGATCGCCGATCCCGCGGCGACGCTCGCTAAGCGGGATCGCATGAGCGAGCGGATCGCCGCGCGCCATTCGCCAGCGCCATTCGCGGCCGAGGTCGCTCGGCTGACCGCCTTTGCGGAGGCTAATCGCGTCGCGATGGCGGGAGACCCGCTGTGAGCGACATTAGCGTCATCATCAACCTGCACCGCGAGGGCCGCCTGTGCAGGCCCTCGATCGACAGCGCGCTCGCGGCGGTGAAGCGCGTCAACGCGCGGGGCGTCTCCTGCGAGATTGTCGCCGTGCTCGACCGCGGCGACGCCGAAACCGCGCGCGCTTTGGACCCGTATCGTGGCGCGCTCCGCGTCGAGACATGCGACTACGGCGACCTCGGACTCGCGCGCAATTTTGGGGTCGAGCGCGCCGTCGGCGAGCGCCTCGGCTTTCTCGACGGCGACGATCTAATGGGCGAGGCCTGGCTCGACGTCGCCGCGTTCGCGCTCGATGATCGCGAGGGCCGCGACATTGTCGTGCATCCTCGCATGAATTGCGTGTTTGGCCGCGATGGCGAGCCTGTCCTTTGGCTGCATCCCGACATGGAGACCGACGACATCGATCTCACGCACCTGCGCGCCGCTAACCTGTGGACCGCGCTGAGTTTTGGCAGGGCGGAACTCTATCGTCGCTTCCCCTATCGGGCGAACCGCATCGCGGAAGGTTTCGGCTTCGAGGACTGGGCCTGGAACCTGGAAACCGTGAGCGCTGGAGTGACGCATATCGCGCCCGAGGGCACAATCCACTTCATCCGCCGCAAGGCGAGTGGAAGCCTGCTAGCGGCGTCGGATCAGCAGCGGATTTTGCCGAGTTTCCGTTTTTGAGCAAGACAGCAGGCGGGCGAAAAGGCTAATTAGTCAACCATTACTGCTCCGTCCCGGCCTGCTTGACTAGTCAGAGTCCGTCGATCACCGTGCCTAGCGCCAGCACGACATAGGCGGCCAGCACGAACCATAGCGCGTGCGCCGAAACGTATTCATTTTCGAAACGCGTGCTCGCCAAACCCACGACGGCGAGTACGAGTGCGATTAGGAAGGTGAAATGATGCGGCTGTTTGGTTCGGAAGAACCAACCGCGTTCCCGTGTTCGATATCTCGCCACGTCACCGATTCTCCTGGTTCAGCGGAGCCATAAACACGCCCATGATTCTCACAAAAAACGCCGCCGCTACGATGCTGACCGCGAGTCAACAGGGCGGTCCCTCTCAGCCCAGCGCCGCCTCGTCGCCAACCGGCCCCATTCCCCGCGTCGCACGCTCCTCTCGGTAGCGCCGCTCCAGATCGCGCGACCAATCACTCGCTTGTTTTTGCAGGATCGGCGGCGGCACGGACTTGTCGCCAAGCGCGATGCCGACGCGCTCCAACACACGCCGCACCGTGCCCTCGAGATCGGCGCTGATCTGTTCGTAGCTGATCTCGAGCGTGATATCGCGCGCATCGGCGAGCGTCTTGCGCCAACCAATGTCCGCCACCAGCGCGCTCTTAACCTGCCAATCGATCTTGTCGAAATCATAGGGCGCGAGATGGTCGGTGCGCCCGCCCGGCGGGGTATAGCCGTGGCGGCGGCTCCAAACATTGGTGGTGATCGCGACATAGTGCGAGATTGCCTGCGCGACGATGTTTTCGCGCCTGAGCCAGACCAGCCGCAGCTGCGGGAAGTATGCCCGCAACACAGCGGTGTCGCTGATCTGAGGCGCCGTTTCGTCACGAAACGTGGAAATCGCATGGCTCCATTGGAACCAGTGCACGGTCGCAGCGAACGTGCCGCCGAGTTCCGACCCTGCCTTGACGATGTAGTCGCGCCAGTCGCGAAAGCCGGTGAACGGCACGCTCTCGGGCACGCGCAATTCCTCGCGCAGCCAGGGCTTGTCGATCTCCGCCTCGCCGAAATACTCAAACGGCTTGCCGGCGACTTCGGTCAGCCGCAACGTGGCTGCGAGAAGACTCGAGCCGGTCCGTGCGTCGGCGCAAATGAAATACGCCCGGTTTGGAAACTGCTCTGTCATAGACGGGCCTCGCGCTGGCGGTTCGCTCGGCTCATAGCGGTCCGGCGAGGGCGCAACAAGCAGGGCGGGCGCCGGCGGCGCTAGCCGGAAATATCTGAGCAGGAAAGACAGCATGATCGCTGGTCGTTGAAGGTCTGGCGGTCCCGTGTATTTAGTAAGTCAGTTCGGCGATCGTCACGTGATTATCCTTGACCGGCCAGGGGCGCACGACGATGCGCTCCTGGTTGAACTCGGCAACGATTGGCCGGTCTTCCATCGAAGCCAGCGTCATCTTCGCGTGCCACGAGCCAGGAACGCCGGCCGGCAGGCCCGCGGGCAATTGTCCGTCCAGCAGCACAATATCGCGCGGCACGCCGAAATAGCCGCGCGGGCGGTTCATCCGGATAACCGCGCCGACCTTCGAATCGTCAATCGACAGGGGCTCCGAGGGTGTGAGTTTGAGAATGTCGAGCGAACGGGGGAACGGTGAGCGGTAGATATGCGTGATGGGCGAATCCGCGATTGTGATGACGAATTCGAGCGGCGTCGCTGAGTCCGTTTGCAAGGGCCCCCACACGCCGTCAGCTTGGGTCGTCTTGGTCAGCAACGCAGCCCCTTTTCGCTCGCCCGTGTCGGCGTCGACGGCATAGATCTCTACCTTGGCGCCGGCGATCGGCCGGTTGGTGGGCGTTTCACCCGCCATCCCCGTCACAGCGCCGTTCAGCGTCACGATCGCCTCGGGCGTGATCGCGATCCGGGTCGGAGCGGCGCCGACGATGAACTTGTAGATCTCGGCGAAAGCGCGTGGGCTAAAGGCGGTCTCGCGATGGTCGACCCGGCCCAGGATAAGATTGGTCGCGCCCTTCAACTCAGGCCCTTCCGCGGTGACGCCGGTCGGCGTTCCCGGACTGCCGATATAGGCGCCGTCGGGCTGCGCGTAGAGATCGTAGCCGTCGCTTCGCAGCGTCAGGAAAGCGACGCCGGGCGTGACTTCGCTTGGGCCCGCATTGAGCCCGGAGAGGAACGGCCCTTTGCCGTTGTATTCGCTTCCCAACAGCGCGTCGAATGCAAACACGCCATGATTGGGCGTGCCGCACAGGACCGCGTGACTGACAGCGCCCGCGCCTCCGTTGGCGATGTAGTTGCGGATGGAATAGCCGCCGCGCGAATTGCCGACCAGCGCGACCTTTGCGGCGCCGGTCTTGGCCCGCACGGCGTCGACGAAGGCGCCTAATTGGCGCAACTCGTCCTTGGTCGAGGAGCGGCTCGGTTGCGGAACGCTGTCGTCGCTACGCGCCTGTGGGTCGATGAAGCTGATCGCCGCCAAAAGCTCGCGGGGATAGCCGTTGCTCTCGAAGCGCCACATCGTTGATTGCCAGACCGCGCCTGCATCGCTGTCGCCATGCACGAAGACGATCGGGATCGCGGTTTCGGCCGCAAACACCGGCCGGACCAACCCGGCAAGCGCGAAAACGGCAGTCCCTTGCATGAAAGCGCGGCGATTGATCATCGTATCGACCTCCCGGTGGCTCAAACCGAGCCCTGCGCTTGCTGGGGACAGCGGCGCTTTTGCAGGGATAGTAGCCTATCGCTGGGCGCGGGGGGAAGGGCGGCCGTCGAGGATTGGCTTCAGATCACGACAACTTTCGTGCCTTTGCCGACCCGGGTGTAAAGATCGATCACGTCGGCATTCAGCATGCGAATGCAGCCGGAGGACACGGCCTTGCCGATGCTTTTGGGCTCGTTGGTGCCGTGGATGCGAAACAGCGTGTCCTTCTTGTCCTGGAACAGGTAGAGCGCGCGCGCGCCCAGCGGATTGCCGAGGCCGCCATCGACGTGCTCCGGCAGATCGACCTGACGCGCCAGCATTTCCGGCGGCGGCGTCCACCCCGGCCAGAACGCCTTGCGCCCAACCTCGGCGACGCCCTTCCAGGAGAACCCCTGACGTCCGACCGCGATGCGATATTCGACCGCGCGCCCATCGCCCAGCGACAGAAAGAGCATGCGCAGCTTCGTGTTCACCGTAAGCGTCCCCGCCTGCTGCCCCGTCGGGTCGGAGACCTCCTTGCGGGACGTCAGCTTCATGTCGACGTCGGCGTCGAACCCACCGGGCGTTGAATAATAAGGGTCCGCGTCGGCCGGCATGTTGCCCTGCGCGGGCTTTGGCGTCAGCGAGGCTGGCGGATCGAACGGCCAACCGGCGGAAGCCGGGGTCGCCCAGATTGCGAGGCCTACGAGAAGAACGCGCGCTGAGAGCATGACGAGCCGTCCGTGTGTAGCGTTAGCCGATTTTCCTATCCTCTAGCGGGATTGCGGCCTTGCGTGAAGCGCATTCGTTCGCGACGTGCGCGCTCAAGGCGGTTGCACCGAACGGGCCGATTCTCACGCGCCGCTTTCGTTTTGACGAGGCGCCCTTGAGGCGCTTCAGCCCGACCATTTCAATCCGAAATCTACGCGCGACGTATAGTTGCAGCGTGGGGGGTGCGGTGTTGAGCCCGCGCCCCGTGTTCTGGCGCTGTTTCTTCTTACGCTCAAGCGGCGATCATGTCCGCCAACCGACCGGCGATGATCGACGCGGCCTCTTCCATCATCGTGTTGACGATCGCCTCGGCGCCCAAAAGCGTGTTGGTCTGCCCAACGGCTTCGCCAGCAAGCAGACTCATTTCCTCGAAATCGCCGCTGAAGGCTTCCGTTGGCGGGAAGCCGCAAAACCGGGTCATCGGCATCTTTTGTCCATAAATGTCGGCCTCGCCGATCACCGGCAAAGTCTCGGGCGCGCTGGTCTTATAGGGCGCGGGATTGTCTCGTCCCTCCCATTCCCCAACGATCCGGTTGCGCAGTCCGCGCACCGTCGCGTCGGGAAATTCCGGCCCGAAAATGCTGTGTCGGACGGTGTCTCCAACCGAAGCCGCCAGGACGCGTCGTTTGTATTCGGGATGCGCGTCGGCCTCGATGCTGGCGAGCAATCTGGTGCCGACCCAGACACCGTCAGCCCCCAGCGCCAGCGCGGCGGCGGCCGCGCGGCCGTCACCGATGCCGCCGGCGGCGATTAGCAAAAGGTCGCCGGCGATGTCGCGGACCGCGGGCAACAGCGAAATGAGTTCAGCGGAACTGCGGTTGTGGCCGCCTGCCGCCGCCCCTTGCACCACAAGCCCATCGACTCCTTGAGCGATGGCGCGCCGGGCCTCGTCAACGCTGCCGATCTGCATCCAGACCTTG
Source organism: Hyphomicrobiales bacterium (assembly GCA_043746145.1). Taxonomy (GTDB): domain Bacteria; phylum Pseudomonadota; class Alphaproteobacteria; order Rhizobiales; family Beijerinckiaceae; genus Roseiarcus. The sequence goes on from JAYTRP010000296.1 coordinate 14,347, forward strand.
CAGCCCGCTTCGTGCAAAGTGGCGATCCACGCATCGGGGACGTCGTCCCAGAAAAAAATCACCAGCGGCACTTTTTCCTGCGCCAGCACCTCGATGTGTTCGGGCGGGCTAAAACGAGGGATGATGTCGACCCCAAACGCGCGATTGGTGGCGGCGCGAATGCGACCGATCTCCTCGCGTAGGAATTCCGGGCTCATCGCCGCGCACCCGATCGTGCCGAGACCGCCTGCGCGCGACACCGCGGCGGCCAGTCGCGATGTCGCGATAAAGGCCATGCCGGCGTTCACGAACGGATGGTCGATCCCGTACTCCCGAGTGAGGCGCGTCTTGAGCGAGGGCTTTGGCGGTGGGGGCAGGGCATGCGCCGCATCGGTCATCTGGCCTGCGACGATAGTGTAGAGCGCAACCCAGGCATCGCGGGTTGGGGAATCGAAAGTCGCGCCCAGCGCCTGTTCGAAAGTCCAGAGCAGAGCAGTGGCGACTGTTGCGTAATCCTCGTCCTTGACGCCGTAACTCGCATGCCGCTCGCCCAATGCCCGAACGGCGGGCACGACCGCCTCTAGCCGATCGAGATTGCCGACCGCCGTGGCGAGCATGGCCATCAGCTTGCGGCCCTGTTCGGCCATGTCGCCTTTGAACAGCGGCCGCAAATCAGGGGCGATCTCGAATAGCCGCCCATAGAATAGAGCGGCCGCCTCATCCCTGCGCGGCGCTACAAGAGCAAAGCTATTTCTGACGAGTTCTTTTTGACGACTATCCATGTTGCGATTCCGCACTGTCGCGGCGGCTGGAATTGCCGTCGGCGCTATCAAATAGGCAAATAGAATGCCACTTTGTAGATTGCGTCGTAAAAATACGCATGGCAGAAGGACCGTGATGAAAAGGCAAGTGAAATGCGGCTGACGATCCATTCGGACTATGCACTCCGCATACTTATGGTGCTCGCGTTACGG
>JAYTRP010000297.1:0-1563 GCA_043746145.1 Hyphomicrobiales bacterium
GATTCCTCCGCCGACATGAAATGATCGCGGTCGAGCGTGCGCTCGATCTTCTCGTAAGTCTGGCCCGTATGCTTGACGTAAATCTCGTTGAGCCGCCGCTTCACCTTGACGATGTCCTCGGCGTGGCGCTCGATGTCGGACGCCTGCCCCTGGAAGCCGCCGGAGGGCTGGTGCAGCATGATGCGCGAGTTCGGCAGGCTGTAGCGATGGCCCTTCTCGCCCGCGCACAGCAGCAGCGAGCCCATCGAGGCCGCCTGCCCGATCACCATCGTTGAGACGGTCGGGCGCACGAACTGCATCGTGTCGTAGATCGACAGGCCCGCCGTGACGACGCCGCCCGGCGAATTGATGTATAGGGCGATCTCTTTCTTGGGGTTGTCCGCCTCAAGGAAAAGCAGCTGCGCCACGACCAGCGAGGCCGAGCCGTCGTCGACCGGCCCGATCATGAAGATGATGCGCTCGCGCAGCAGGCGCGAGAAGATGTCGAAAGAACGCTCGCCGCGAGCCGATTGCTCGATGACCATCGGCACGAGATTATTGGTGTAGTTGCTGACGATATCTCGCATGGGGTCCTTCGCGCTTGACGGGATTCGCCCCGCGTTCGCAGAGCCCAACATAGGCGCCCTTCCCCGCTAGGAAAAGAGGCGCCCTGTATCGAAGGTTAAGCCGCCGCAGGCTCGTCCTCTTCCGGCTTCATCAGTTCCTCGGGCGAAACCTTGCGATCCTCGACCTTGGCCAGACCCAGCACATGATCGACCGCCTTCTCCTCGAAGATCGGCGCCCGCAGTTCGGCCAGCGCACCCTGATTGGCGCGGTAATAGTTCCAGACTTCCTGCTCCTGGCCGGGGAAGGCGCGCGCCCGCTCGATCAGCGCGCGGGTCAACTCCTCCTCGGTGATCTCGACCTTGGCTTCCCGGCCGACTTCCGCCAGCACCAGCCCGAGCCGCACGCGGCGCTTGGCGATGTCGACATATTCGGCGCGCGCTTTCTCCTCGGTCGTGTTCTCGTCCTCGAAGCTCTTGCCCGAGGCCTTGCGCTCCTGCTCGACCTGCGACCAGATCTGGCCGAACTCCTGATCGACCAACCCCTGCGGCACTTCGAACGTGTAGCGCTTGGCGAGCGCGTCGAGCAGGCGACGCTTCAGGCGCTCGCGCGAGAATTTCGCGTAATCGCCCTCCAGCCGCTCGCGGATGCCCTTGCGCATCGCCTCGACCGATTCGAAGCCCAGCGTTTTGGCGAATTCGTCGTCCATCGTCAGGTCTTCGGGCTTGCCGATTTTCTTGACCGTCGTCTCCAGCACGGCGTCTTTCCCCGCCAGCGCGGCGCTCGCGTAATTGTCGGGAAAGCGCGCTTCGACCGCCTTGAACTCGCCAGCCTTGACGCCGATCAGCGCCTCCTCGAAGCCCGGAATGAACGATTTCGAGCCGATGATCACGTCGATGCTCTCGGCCGTGCCGCCCTCGAACGTCTCGCCGTTGATCTTGCCGACGAAATCCACCGTCAACTTGTCGCCCGCCTCCGCGCCCTCGCCTTCGGCGCGGTCGGTGAAGTTGCGGCGCTGGT
>JAYTRP010000298.1:0-15266 GCA_043746145.1 Hyphomicrobiales bacterium
CCACGCGCTCGGTCAGAACGCAGACGAAACACGGCTGAATTTGATACGGCGCCGCACAATGTAACCATTCTGTTCTAATAATCAGAAAATGTGGTAGGCTCCTCTTCTTTTGGAGCCAGCGATTTTAATGCGCCTGAGAGCCGGGTCGTGGAGCGCCGGGCATCGTTTGAAGGGTGCTGAAAGCAGACCCGCAAAAGGTCCGGAAGAAGCCACGCGTGCGATCACGAAGCCGGCCCAGAACAAGCTCAGGCATGCCGATTACGACAGCGCTGCAAAGTTGCAGAAAAGAGCGGCTTGAGGATTGTTTTTGCTGATTACCGTTCTGAAACGGACAGGCGGATAGCGCTCAATTTGGCAAACAAAAAATGGCCTTCGGGGCAATTGGTCGGAGTGGCGGGATTCGAACCCACGACCCCTAGTCCCCCAGACTAGTGCGCTAACCGGGCTGCGCTACACTCCGACTGGCTGGCTTATAGGCATGCCAATCGCGGCTGACAATGCGGAACGCGCTAAAAAGATCAAGACGGCCGAACCTGGGTCAAAATGCGCTCGGCATCGCGAAGATCGGCAAGCACGGCGCGCAGCGTGGCGACGTCTTCCAACGTGAGCCCGGCCGGTGACGCTGCGGGCCGCGATGGCGGATTTAGCGCCGAACTGGGCGTGCGCGACGGCTCAGGATTGCCGAGTGTCGGTTCAATACGGTCCTGCGAAGCGGGCTCGCGAAGCTGAGTACGCGCGGATGGCGGACTGCGTGCTTCGGACGAAGGCGGGGCAGGCGCCAACGTTTCCGCGACGGCGTCTACGCCCTGCTCGCGCAACATTTTTTGCACGCCCTTGATCGTGTAGCCCTCGTCATAGAGAAGCCGCCTGATCGCGCGCAGCAGTTCGACATCGTCCGGTCTGTAGTAGCGGCGTCCCCCGCCCCGCTTTAGCGGCTTGATCTGAGGAAACCGGGTCTCCCAAAATCGCAGCACATGCTGCGGCAGATCGAGAGTCGTCGCCGCCTCGCTGATGGTGCGAAAAGCCTCGGGACTCTTGTCGTCCATGATCGGTTCGCCGGTCCCTGCCCTCAGGTTTCGTCAGACGCCGCGACGCCGTTGATTCGCGCCTTCAGCACGTTGGAGGGTTTGAACACCATCACACGGCGCGGAAGGATCGGCACCTCTACGCCCGTCTTTGGATTGCGCCCAATCCGCTCGCTTTTCGAGCGCACGACGAACGAGCCGAACGACGAGAGCTTTACGCTCTCGCCGCGTTCCGCCGCATCGCAAATCTCGTCGAGGAAAGCCTGCACCAGCTCCGCTGATTCCGAGCGCGAAAGGCCGACCCTGCGATAGACCATCTCCGCCAAATCGGCGCGCGTGACCGTCCGCTGCCCTGCGCGAGCGCCCTCGCTTTCCACTGTTTGCGCTTCTATCGTGTTGGACATGAGACCCCCGTCTGATCCATCCTCGCCGCACCGTCGCCGCCTTAGCAACAAAAGTCCGCTTCCCTCTTGCCGAGCTTATATCGTTTTTGCACAAAGTGGATAGCGCGATCCGCCAGCATGGATTTCATTGTAATATCCTGATACGGCGCGCGCTTCCGCGGCGCAGGGCCGCCTGCAAACCGGGCCGCTCGCTATGACTGAACCCGCTCCGAACACACCACGCATCGCGCTTGTCACCGGCGCCTCGCGCGGCATCGGCAAGGCGGTCGCGCTGGCGCTCGCGGCGCAAGGCGCGCACGTCGTCGCGGTCGCGCGCACGCAGGGCGCATTGGAGGAACTGGACGACGCAATCCGCGCCCTGCGCCCGGCTGACGAATCCCCGACGACGCTGGTTCCGCTCGATCTAAACGACCACGCGGCGATCGATCGCCTGGGCGAGGCGATCTTTCGGCGCTGGGGCCGGCTCGACGCGCTCGTCGGCAACGCGGGGATGCTCGGCCCGCTGTCGCCTTTGCATCACATCGAGCCGAAAATATTCGACGGCGTGTTCAGCCTCAATGTGACCGCCAACTGGCGGCTGATTCGCGCGATGGACCCGCTGCTGCGCGCGTCTCCTGCCGGCCGGGTCGCGTTCGTCACCTCAGGCGCTGCGAGTCGAGCGGAGTTGCGCGCCTACTGGGGTCTGTACGCCGCTTCGAAAGCCGCGCTGGACGCTATCGCTCGCACATACGCCGCCGAGACTGCGGGAACGACAATCCGAATCATGCTCGCCAATCCAGGTCCCTTGCGAACCCGGATGCGCGCGTCCGCCATGCCGGGCGAGGATCCGCTGACGTTGCGCACACCGGAGGATTTCGCGCCGAAGCTTTTGGCCCTGCTCTCGCCCGACTGGAGCGAGTCCGGAAAGCTCTATGATTTTCCGACGGACCGCGTGCTTGGCTTCCGCAGCCCGGACTAACCCGCCGGCCGATTGCTCAAGGCGTTGCTAGCGCTGCGATGAAGGGGCTCGTGACCAGCTCGCCATAGGGCGACTTCACCGCCGCAATCGCCTTGGCGGCTCCCATCGCGATCGTTGTCTCGAGATGGCGGAGGCTCGAATCTAAATCGGCCGCGAGGCTTAGCGGTTCACGGGTCGCTTCGGGTCGCGGCGTCAGCACCGCATGCTCCAAAGCAACCTGTGCCGCAGGACGCGAGGACCCTGAGGCATACGCCAACGCTGGCGACGGGCTGCGCGTCACGACAGAGACGCCATCCTCGGCCGGACGCAGCGCGGTTTGCGCGAGCGCTACGTCGGAGCGCCCGCCTGACCTGAGACTGGCGACCATCGCGGTTTGCTCCGCCGCGCCGGCCGGCCCTGCTTTTCCCAAATAATCGACTTTGACTTTGGCCACTCCAAACGATCCGAACTGCAACATCGAAGCTGCGCGCGAGGAGAGATCAATCATGCGGCCGCGGGTGTAAGGGCCGCGGTCGTTGACGCGCACCACAATTGACCGGCCGTTGCGAAGGTTGGTTACGCGGGCGTAGCAGGGCAAAGGAAAGGTTTTATGCGCCGCGCTGAGCGCGTGCATGTCGAACACTTCGCCGTCCGCGGTTCGTCGGCCGTCAAACTGCTGGCCGTAGTAGGATGCGAGCCCGACGGTGCTGGAAATGACCGGCGCTGCTGCGAAATCGCGGGGCGCCTGCTGAGCGGAGGCCGCGTCCGCTACGACGCAAAGCCCCAAAATTGCCGCTATAGCGCCCCGCCAAATCAAATTTCTGTCCCCGGTTGACCTTATTATTATCGGGGCGGTAACGAAAAATCAACACGTGCGCGGAGAGGCCCGCGCGCCCCGTTTACGCCACTTGCCGCTGAGGGGCGCTGACGCCAAGCGCGCGCTCCATCGTGGCGGCGTACCATTCGACGAACTGGATCACCCCACCCTCGTGCAGGCGATTGTAGGGGCCGGGCTCGAACGCGGGCGACGAAACGCCGCGCTGGTTCTCCTCGACAATTCGCCGGTCCTGCTCATTGGTAGTCATCCAGACGCTGGTCAGCTCCTCCAGCTTGTAATCCACACCTTCGACGGCCTCGGCGTTCACCAACCATTTCGTGGTCACCGCGGTGCGTCGCGGCCCGAGCGGCGTGACTCGGAACGTGACAGCGTGGTCGCCAAGCACGTGGTTCCAGATCGAAGGATAGTGAAACATCAGCAGCGCGCCGATCCTGGGTTCGATCACGCTGGCGGCGAGCGGGCGCCCGACCGCGACTTTGCCCGACATCGTATAACTTTCGGACTCGCCGAGCAGCGGCATGCGTGCGATTCGGTACTGGCCCTCGGACGAAAGCGCAAAGCGGCTGGGAAGGCCCACAGCCTCGAGCCGCGCCCAGTGGTCGGCAATTTCCGGATCGCTCATCGCGCCGTCCACTCCCGAGACGGTCGGCGCCTCTGGGAAGGTGCGGCATAGCTCGGGATGATTGGCGGTGCAGTGATAGCACTCACGATTATTTTCCCAGACCAGCTTCCAGTTGGCCTCCTCGACGATGGTGCTTTCAAACGCGACTTTGGCGTCCGTCATCGCATGCGGGACGAAATAGGGGGCCATAGCCGTGCCGAAGGAGAAAAAGTCCGGCGGCTCCGGCGCGAGGCATACGAAGACGTAGCCGGCCGTGCTTTGGCAGGCGATCGGCTTCAGGCCGAGCGACTTCTGGTCGAACGGCTTGCCCATGTCACGGGCGAACAGCAGCCGGCCGTCGAGATCATAGCTCCAATTATGGTAGGGGCAGACCAGCCGCACCGCCGAGCCACGCTCCGCCGAGCAGATGCGTGAGCCACGATGCCGGCAGGTGTTGTGGAAAGCGCGAATCACGCCATCGCGGGCGCGCACCACCAGGATCGGGTAATCGCCGACCTGAAAGGTAAAGTAGTCGCCGGGCTGCTTCAGTTCGGCGTCATGGCCTGCAAACAGCCACTGCCGGTAAAATATCGATTCGAGATCGAGGCTGTAAATGTCGGGATCGACATAGAACTCCCGAGCGAGCGTGTAGCCGGGCCGACGTGCGGCCAAGGCGGCGGTCATCATATCGTGCGCACGCATGTCGTCTCCAAGCGAACCCGGCAGCGCAGGCGCAATTCCGCGGCGGCGGGTCAATACCCGACGTACGGCCTCTGCGTCGCCCTCCGATATCCCGAGGTTTTCGACCAGATTTCGCCAGCAAATTCGAAGGCCTGTCGCTCGCGACAACGTGTCACGCACCTTACCAATCGCGCTGAGATAAGCTGGTGAGATCCTGCCGGCCTCGGCCCGGCTGACCCCTGCATCCGCTCAGCTTGCGCTGGACGGAAGCGTCGTAGACATGAGGGTAAAGCGGCTCGACGCGCTAGGCAATCCGCCTTGAGGCGGCATACGCGGAATGTGTAAGCCTATAACTTGTTGACCGCGACCCGCCGGCTGGTCCAAAACCTGCGAACATTCGTAATTCTCGTAAAGTCTGCTGTAGACTGAAGACAGGACGAAATATGGTCCAGTTCAACCTGCCCCTCAATTCCCGCCCGACGCCCGGCAAGAACTGGCCGGCGCCCTCAGGGGCGAAACGAATTACGGAGTTCCGGGTCTATCGCTGGAATCCCGAGGATTCCGCCAACCCGCGCATCGACGTGTTCCAGGTCGACCGCGTCGATTGCGGACCGATGGTGCTCGATGGGCTGATATGGATAAAGTCCAAGGTCGACCCCACGATAGCATTCCGCCGCTCCTGCCGAGAGGGCATCTGCGGCTCCTGCGCGATGAACATCGACGGGGGCAATACGCTGGCTTGCACAAAGGGGATGGACGAGATCAAAGGCGCCATCAAGATTTATCCCCTGCCCCATCTGGAGGTCGTGAAGGATCTCGTTCCCGACCTCACCCACTTCTACGCTCAGCACGCCGCGATCGAGCCTTGGCTCAAGACCACGACGCCGGCGCCGGAGAAGGAATGGAAGCAGAGCCCGGAGGACCGCTCGCATCTTGACGGTCTTTATGAATGCATTCTCTGTGCATCGTGCTCGACCGCTTGCCCCAGCTATTGGTGGTCCGGCGAACGCTACCTCGGGCCAGCAGCTCTACTGCAGGCCTACCGCTGGCTGATCGATTCTCGCGATGAGGCCCAGGGCGAGCGGCTTGACGCTCTGGAAGACCCGTTCCGGCTGTACCGCTGCCACACGATCATGAACTGCGCCAAAACCTGTCCGAAGGGGCTGAATCCCGCCAAGGCGATCGCGAGCATCAAAAACATGATGAACGAGCGGCGGCTCTGAAGGAGGACGAGCAAGCAATCGCAGTATCGTCCAAACTGGCTAGGGCGGTAACGACAGAGCCGCTCGCTTCCCGAGACAACCCCAGAACGGGGCAACATTGTTTCTTTATCTGGTCGCTCGTCTTCATCGCGGTTTGCGCGCTGGAGAAGCTTGTCGTCGCCTTTGCAACCAGCCTTAAGGACGACGAATCCTATACGCTGGTGATCTCGCGCAAACTCGCGCTTTCCTATTTCGATCACCCACCACTGCATCAGTGGATCGTGCACGGCTTCGTCGTAATCTTCGGCGAGAGCCATGCCGCTCGCCTGCCTTTCGTAGCCATCAATATCGCGACATCCATCGCGCTCTACGGCCTCACGCGACGGCTGTTCGATGCTCGCGCGGCGCTCTTCGCCGTACTCGCGTTTAACGCCAGCGGATACTTCCTCACCCTGCCCGACGGCTACATCATGCCGGACGCGCCGCTACTGCTGTGTCTTGCGACTGGCGTATGGGCGATTGCCGAAATCCTTTACGGGCCGCCAGGGCGAGAAGGGCGGCTTTGGTTGCTGGCTGGCCTGTGTCTCGGCCTTGCCGGGCTGGCGAAATATTCCGCGATTTTCGCGCCGCTAGGGCTTCTCGGTTTTCTCATAAGTTCGCCCCAGCATCGGCGCTGGCTTGGCGATCCCAGATCCTATCTTGCTGGCGCGCTTTCGCTTGCGATCGTTTCTCCCGCGCTGATCTGGAACGCCGAACATCACTGGGTTTCGTTTGCATTTCAAACGAATCGCGCAGCGACGGGGTTCCGTTTGGACGGCCGGGCGTTGGCCGCAATTTTTGAGGGGCTCGGCGCGCAGCTCGCGTCGCTGACGCCGTGGGTGGCGCTGCCTGTCCTGTGCGGGCTATGGCGCGCGAGACGGGGCGACGCAGACAGCGGGCGTCGCCTGCTTCTCTGGCTCGCCGGTCCACCGGTAGTTTATTTCGCGCTGATCCCTTTGCTTGGCCAACGCGCAATTCCGCACTGGTTCAATTCAGGTTGGCTGTTCGCCTTCCCGCTCGCCGGTGCTTGGATTGCTGAGCGCAGCAAGGCGTTTGCGGGGAATTGGGCGCGAGCGAGCGCGGCGCTCTCGCTCGTTGTGGTGGGTCTCTATCTCGCAGCGCTCGGCGGCCTAATCTCATTTCTAGGGAGCCGCGACCCCACTCGCTACGCTCACGATTTCCCCGTTGCGCAGGTGCAGAAGGCGTACGAAGCGGCGGGCGCTAAATTTGCAATCGTCGACAACTGGCGGTTAGGCGGGCGGCTCGGCGTTGCGCTGGGGCCTGACATCTCCATTTGCGCTTTTGGCTCAGACCCGCGCGGGCTTGCCTTCGCCTGCTCGACACAGAATTTTGTGGGCGCGACGGCCCTGGCCGCCAGCGAAAACGGCTCGACTTCCGCTCCAGAATTCACCAGCAATTTCGATTCGGTAGAACCCGCTGGGGCGTTGCAGGTTGGCCCCACGAGACGAACGTACGTTTTCCGGCGGGCTAACAACCTTCATAGGGCATTCCCCCTACCCTACGGGCCATGACGACGACGGCTCAAATCCGGCCTAGCACTCGCAACTGAGCGTCGAACAGCGAACTGGTGAAGTCCATGACGTCGTGGGCTGCTTCTCGCATCAGCGTCATAGGCGTCGGCTGACGGATCGTCAGTTTGCCGTTGAACAGGCTACCCCCAAACGTGAAACGCGCCTTGAACTTGCTTGCGAGCTTCATCATGCCGACGTTCTCCGGCAGACAGACGATCTCCATTGTTTCGACACCGTGGTTGCTCGCGGCGTCGAGCAACCGGCGGAACAATTGCTCGCCAATCCCTAAGCGTCGATAAGCGTCCTCGACGCTGAAGGCGGCCTCGGCATGGATATGCCGCGCTGCGGGCGCTTGTTTGGTCCAGATCGATACTCCCGACCTTAGCTCGGCCGCGCCGTGCAAATTGCCATCGACAAAGGCGCCGAACACAATATCGCCCTGGCCAAAGCAGCTCTCGGCGTAGTGCGTCAGAAAATCATCGGACATCCCGCCGCCAAAGCGCATGTGCCGGCTCCGCTGATCGAGTCGCAACAGATGGTCACGGAACGCCGACTTGTCCGAAGGCCAGAGGCGTCGGAGGTCGGCGCGCGGCAGATCAGGTTTGGTGGCGGTCTGAGGCATCTCTCGCATTTCTATAAAGTCAGCCTTGGACGAATACTCCCCGGCTGGATATTGTGCGCTGCAACATGTATGGCAAGGGCTATCCGATAGAGCTTAAGTTTTCGATGCCTTACCGCCGCGTTTAGCCGTCGGTCGGCCGCGGTGCATCGAGCCCGAAGATACTTGAATTGCTGAATCTTTTCGGCAATGCGTTGAGCTAATTGGTGCTGTTTAGGCCTCCCGACTCGTACTGCGGCATATTAGCGCCACGCCGACCTTAGTCGGATTGTTCAGGCGCTGCGCCACTCGCGATGGCGCAATCGCCGCAGAGAATATAACGCCCATGGAGGCGCTGTCTAAATCTCGCCACGTTGTAGCAACATTGTTATTTTGTTTGATGGCTGCCTGCATTGTTCCGAACAGGAGTTCGCTAGCTAGCGTTATGTTTGCCGCGATTTAGCTACCGGCAAGGACGCGGCAGGTTTAAGGGTCTTGCAAAGCAGCGCTTTTCAAGCCCTATCGTCATTTTACTCATTCTTCAGTAACCCTATGCAAAGTAGCAGACGCGAGCCAGAGGCGCGACGGCCGGCGATCCGATTTTCGCCGCCTTCCCCGGTCAGGGGACAGAGGCCGCCCTGTTACGAGCGTGCTTTCGAAGGAAAAACCCGATGACGTTCGTCACCTCGTTCCTCCGTACCGCCGTCGCCGCTAGCGCCCTGATCGCGTGCGTCGCGACGAGCGCAAACGCGGAAACTGTAAAGAAGGAAAAGCCAAAGGACGCCGCGGCCAAGCCAGCCCTGGTCGGATCGTATGGCGATTGGAAAGTTTATCAGAGCGCAGGGGGCGGCAAGTCGCACATTTGCTATCTGCTTGGGCAACCAAAAACGCGCGAGCCCGAAGAGATGAAGCGCGATCCCGGCTACGCCTTCATTTCCGAACGCCCGGGTGAGCGGGTCCGCAATGAGGTCTCGTTCATCGTTGGGTTCGAGGTTGCGGGAGCGGGCCCAATCGAGCCCAAGGAAAAGAAGCGAGAGCGAAAGGAGAAGGTGGAGAAAGCCGAAAAGCTGGACCCGGCTGGCTCACCCACCGCAAGCATCGACGAGGCCGAATTTGAGCTCATGCCAAAGGGCGCCGACCTCTGGGTCAAAAATCCGGCCGAGGAAAGCAAGGTGATCGATCAAATGCGCAAAGGCGTGAACCTGGTTATCAAAGCCGCATCCAAGCGGGGCAAAGTCGCTCAAGATCACTATTCGCTCAGCGGCTTCAGCCAGGCGATCGACCGGGCGATAAAGGACTGTCCGGGCACTTAGGAAGCGCCAGCGGGCTCTATGCCCAGAACGGGGTCGCGCGGCGGAAACTGGACCGCGCGAATGCGGGCGAGCCTTGCGGTGTCGGCGGCGTCACGGCAGAGATCGTAACTTTGCCCCTCGGGGTAGGCGCCAACGACCAGGAGATCCGCGCTCGCCTCGATCCGGCAATGTCCTGTTCCCGCCGGCAGCAAGACCGCATCGCCCGCCGTTACGCGCAACTCGCGACCCCGAGGGCCGCCGATAAGCAGCCACGCCCAACCCGACGCGAAGCCTAGCGCCTCATGCGCGCTCGAATGATAGTGGTGAAAGGGGTAGACGCCGTTGCGCCATTGCGAGGGCCAGCCGTTGCGCTCGAATAGCGCTTCGAACGCCGCCGCTAGGTCGCCCTCCCGCGGTATCGCCTCACGATAAAGGCGAACAGGCACAAGCGGGTTGTTCGGCACGAACTCGCTAGGCGCGAGCAAAAAGCTTTCAGACTGCATCCTGCTCCCTCAGTTTCTGAATCGTGACCGGGTCCGGCATGCCTTCGAAAAACTTGGTAAGCGCGATCGCGAAAACGCTTGAGGCGCCAGGGACTGCCGCGAACAGAGTCAGGCAGGAGCGGAACTTCAGATCGTCGGGCGAGCCGAAGATCTGATGCGCCGAGCGCGCGTGAACAGCGTTGACTGCTTCGGTGCAGGCGATCAGTCGCGGTCCGAGCACGGGATGGGCGAGATAGACTTTCGCCTCCGCGCGCGATTCGATCCCGAACTTCCACGCCATCGCGCTATGTCCAAGTCCGCGCAGTTGCGGAAAAATGAACCAGATCCAATGGCTACGCTTGGCGCCCGCATGGAGCTCTCCGAGCGCGCGTTCATAGACAGAGTCTTGCGCCTCGACGAAGCGATCTAGATCGATTGCCATATCACGCCTCCCGAAGGCCATTCCGCGCATAAGCAATTTAGCTTCGCCTCTCGCCTTTACGACTGGGGCGTCTGCGCTAGTTCCTAAGCTCGCTCACAACATTTTGGAGAAAACGCTTCCCTCTTGCGCGCACGAGCGGTTACGGAGAGCGCAACCCAAAGGCTTAGTCGTGACCACCGCCGCCGCCTTCTCCAACGATTCTAGCGTCAATCCTTATTGGCGGGGCAATCTCTATGTCTGCCTGTTCGGCTCGTTCACCAATATGGCGGGCATGACAATCATGTTGCCGTTCCTGCCCCTCTATATCCGCGATCTCGGCGTGACCGATAAGGACGAAATCGTGTTCTGGTCGGCGATCGCCTTCAGCGCTGCTTTCCTGGCTGCTGCGATCGTCTCGCCGATCTGGGGTTGGCTCGCGGATCTCTATGGCCGCAAGCCGATGCTGGTCCGCGCCTCGCTCGGCATGGCGGTCGCCATCTCGATGACGGGCCTTGCGCATAACGTGTACGAACTGGTTGCATTACGCGCCGCGACCGGCTTCCTCGGCGGCTACACCTCAGGTTGCGTGATCCTGGTCGCGAGCCAGACGCCGAAGGATCGTTTGGCCTGGGCGCTCGGCAAACTGTCGATCGGCTCGTTATCGGGAAGCCTACTGGGTCCGTTGATCGGCGGCGTGCTGCCCGGGATCATCGGTCTGCGCGCAACTTTTTTTTGCGCCGGCGCGGCGATCTTCGTAACCTTCCTGCTGACGACCTTTGTGATCCGCGAGGATCAGAGCCTTCGCCCCAAGCGCAAGGACGGCAAGCTGCCGCCGGTTTGGAGCGTAATCCACGACAAGCGTCCAATCGTCGCGATGCTGATCTCGGCGACACTGCTGCTAGTCGCCAATATGTCGGTCGAGCCAATCATCACGATCTATGTCGGAGAGATCGCAAGGGCCGGGGAAAACGTGGTTCTGTTCGCCGGCCTCGCCATGTCGGCCGCCGCCTTTGCAGCAATGCTGTCAGCGCCGACGATTGGGCGCTTCGCCGACCATTACGGCCATTGGCGCGTCGTCGTGTTCTGCTTCGTGGCGGCGGGCGTTCTGCTCGTGCCACAGGCGTTCGTGACGTCGCCCTGGCAACTCGTGGGTCTGCGCTTTCTCATGGGCTTGGCGCTGGCGGGCCTGTTGCCGACGATCACGGCGCTGATCCGGCGCAGCACGCCGGATGTCGCGATCGGTCGCATCCTCGGGTTCGCTCAATCTGCGCAATATCTCGGGCAAATTGCGGGACCGATGGCGGGCGCCTGGGTGTCGGCGCGCGCCGGGATGCCCGCGGTATTCATCGTCACCGCCGCTGCGATGTTGGCCGGAGCCACGCTCAACGCGGTCATGCGTGCTCAAGTGGCGGGCCGTGTTGCACAAATAGCTAGCGTTCCATAAAGCGGTCCCCTACACTGAAACCTCTGTGGTATTTTGGCCGGCCGGCTTGCAGCCACATTAAACAATTGCTAAAGGGCCGCTTGCGGACCCTTAAGCTATTGCGTTCTTTGAGCAATTTTGCTTTGAGGTGAACCGCTAGATGCCGATAAAAATACCGGACAAACTGCCCGCTTTCGAGCCTCTGATGGCTGAAGGCGTGCGCGTGATGACCGAGACGGCGGCTATCCGCCAGGACATCCGGCCTCTGCAGATCGGCCTTCTCAACCTGATGCCCAACAAGATTAAGACCGAACTGCAGATGGCGCGGTTGCTTGGCGCGTCTCCGCTACAGGTTGAACTGTCGCTCGTACGGCTGGGCAACCACAAGCCCAAGAACACGTCCGAAGATCACATGATGACGTTCTACACCGCATGGGAGGACGTGCGGCGGCGCAAATTTGACGGTTTTATCGTCACGGGGACGCCGGTCGAGACGATTCCCTTTGAGGAAGTGCGTTTCTGGCCGGAGATGCAGCAGATCTTCGAGTGGACGCAAACCAACGTGCACTCCACCATGAACGTCTGCTGGGGCGCAATGGCCGCGCTCTACCATTTCCACGGGGTTGGAAAGCGCCAATTAACGGAGAAAGCGTTCGGGGTTTACCGACAGAAAATTCTCAAGCCCGCCTCGCCTTACCTCAACGGCTTTTCCGACGATTTCTCGATCCCGATTTCACGCTGGGCGCAGATCGAGCCCGCCGATCTGGAGCGTCATCCCGAAGTGACAGTGCTCGCCCGCAACGACGAGCGCGGCGTCTGTATCGCCGAAGATTCCCGCCGCCTCTACGTGCTCGACCACCTCGAATATGATGCAACGTCGCTAGCCGACGAGTACTTCCGCGACGTGAAGGGGGATGTGCCGATCAAGCTGCCGCGCAACTACTTTCCGGGTGACGACCCAGCGATGGCGCCGGCCAATGTCTGGCGCGCGCATGGGCATCTGCTGTTGTCGAACTGGATCAACGAGATTTATCAGACCTCGCCGTTCGAGAGCGAGAAGATCGGGACGTAGGGGCGACGCTTCATCAGCGAGGAGTTCCGTTGTTGGCTCCGGTCAGGTAAGGCCCGTAGCCAAGAGATATTCACCCTATCGCTCGGTATTTATTGTGCGCCGCTGAGGTTCTGGGCAGTGTCGGCCTGACTTAGTTCCTTGGCGGGCATTTTCATGCGCTGGCGCATCTTCATATTTGTCCTCGCCATGGTGAGTTTGGTGTTTCACCTTGGCGCGCCCTACGCCAGTAATGTGATGCGCGGGGCCGAAAGCGAACCGAGTCAATTCACTAGTGATGGCTCGAACTTCAGGGTGGATACGCCCAAGTGGGTCGATCCCGGTTGGCTTATGCTCGAAAAAAGCACCTATGTGAGCCTGGACAAGCGCGGTGGCTGGGACGCCACGTTGGAGTTTCGCTACAAGGCGCTCACCGACAACGGCGCAAAAGCACTGGTCGAGGGTAAATACAACTACGACGCCTCTACCGAAACTGTTACGCTGGACAACCTCGCGACTGTGAAGGCGGATGGTCGCGCCCTTCCGGTCGATCCCATCGCGATCCTCGACAGAACCGCCGATCCAAGCCTGCCCGAGCCCTTCCTCGACGACAAGCGGGTCAAGGTCATAGTCTTTCCCGACGTTGGGCCTGGCGACATCGTGCGCGGTCGCATCACCTGGCATGTGCGCCAGTCGGAGTTCGCGAAGCGCTTCTCGAGCACCTACGTGCATGACGTCACCGCGGCGATCCAGGATCATCGGATCGTCATTGACGCCCCCGTGGGTTTTGCCTTGCAGACCAAGGCCGTCCGCGCGCAGGAAACGATTGAGACTAAAGGTGACCGGGTGATCCGGACAGTCGTCTTTCCCCGCTCCGATCCTAAGCCGCTGGTAGAGGGGGCGAATTTGTTCGATGTCGCGCCGCGTTACGAAATCAGCACATTTCAGAGCTGGGCCGACGTCGGCGCCGCCATTCGAGCGAAGAACGATACTGCGGCTCTACCCGATGCCGCAATCGTCGCCAAGGCGAAAGAAATCGTGGGCGACGTTACTGACCGACGGGAGCGGATCAAGCGTCTCTACGATTGGGTCGCTAAAAACATTCGCTATGTCGCGATCGAGACGGGCTTTGGCGGGTTCCAATCGATGACGGCGCACCAAACTTTCGTCAACCGCTTCGGTGATTGCAAGGCGCATGTCACATTATTAAAGTCGATGATGTCGGTGATCGGCGAGCCTGCCGATATGGTGCTGGTGAACATCGATCCCAAATACACGCAACCCGATCTGCCCACGCCCTACTTCGAACACGCCATTCTCTACGCGCCCTCAATCGACCTCTATCTCGACGCGACGTCTTATCAAAACCCGTTTGGCGCCTTGCCGCTGCCGCTCGCCGACAAGCCGGCGCTCGACGTCGTGAAGGGGCAGATCGTCAGGATACCGCTCGCAACTCCCGCCGACGTCAAGGTCGTGGCCGAGACCCAAATCGACTACGCCGCCGACGGGACCGCCAAGGCGCATAGCGTGATGACCGGCGAGAAGTCCGGCGACGCCATGCGACGTGGCGCCGCGGAACATCTCCAGCAGACCGACTCGCGGGGCGAACTCCATGACATGCTGAATACGTTCGGCCTCGATGGGAGCGGAGATTTCAGCTTTGGCGATCCCCGCGATCTCTCCTCACAGTTCGCGGTTACTGCCGATTACAGCTTCAGCTTGCACGACGATCTATCCAATCTCGCTAAAGGCATCCGGCTTGCAACGCCCGTCGACTGGTCGGCGTGGCTGACCTGGAATATGTTCAGCGACCGGCTCGGCGTGGCCGCATCCTGCGCGCCGATCGATCTGACCGACGTCGTTTCAGCGACCTTGCCGGAAGGCTATGGCGCGCTGTCCGTTCCGCCGGCTCGCGATTACGAGGAAGAGGCGCGCGGCCGCACCGCGCTCGGCGAGGTGACTGGCAAGATCGCCTATCATATCCAGTTCGAAGCATCAGGCCGCAAGGTCAAGCAGACGACGCATGCGACGTTCGCGTTTTCTCATGGGTTGTGCGACGCACACGTGATCGAGCGCGCATGGAGGGCGGCGATGGACCTGAACCGATATCGATGGCAGGCTGTTGCGGTGACGTCTCCGAATGTCTCGCAGGCACGGTCGTGGCTGCGCTCGGTGTTAGTCAAAGCGCACCAAAGCTTCCAGTGAGACATAAGGAGCGCTTAGGCCAAATCGGCTGTCGGCGGACTGGCTGCGAGCGAGGTGTTTTGGAATATTCTACGATGACTCCCTAAGGCGTTTCCCTTCAAACGTCGACGGTCAGCAGTCGTAAAGTCTCGGCCTCCGGCCTCCCGCGTCTAGTCCCATTGCATTCATGGCTCCGGCTCCACTACCGGGTCCGCAGGATCGGCTCTGGGGCTGGCTGCGCTCGGCCCAGGCCGCACCACGCGGTCGGTGAGCGGCCGTTTGGGAGCGGGTGACCAGGGTCGATCCTCGAGCGGGCCGCGATCGGTGGTTTCCACGAAGCTTGTACCGTCCCAGTTTAGGCCCACGGCGCCCGTCTCGGCGAGTCGCCGTTCGTCCAGTACATGCAGCGCGCGACAGGTCGACGGCGCGGTTAAGGCGCTGACGACGATCGCGGCTCGCTCGCAATCCTCCTCGAAGGCGGCGCGATCGAACACGACGCTGAGCGACTGCCCTTCCGGCAGGTCGCCGACGCAACCTAGCCGGTCACAGGGCGTATCGG
>JAYTRP010000299.1:0-5152 GCA_043746145.1 Hyphomicrobiales bacterium
GCCGGGCTCGCTTTTAAAATCTCTGCGGTGCCGTTCCATATGTGGACGCCCGATGTCTACGAAGGCGCGCCGACGCCGGTGACCACGTTTTTCGCAACCGGCCCAAAAATGGCGGCGATGGCGGTGCTGGTGCGCGTGATGGTCACCGCTTTTCCTGGCATCGCGGGTGAATGGCGTCAGATTATCACCTTCATTGCGATTGCGTCGATGGCGCTGGGTTCGTTTGCGGCAATCGGGCAGACCAACATCAAGCGACTGATGGCCTATTCTTCGATTGGCCACATGGGATTCGCGCTAATCGGCCTAGCCGCCGGAACGCTCGAAGGTGTTCAAGGCGTCGCGATCTACATGGCTGTTTATCTGATCATGACGCTCGGAACCTTCGCGGGCATCCTGTCGATGCGGCGCAACGGCGAATACGTCGAAAACATCTCCGATCTTGCGGGGCTATCGCGCACCAACGCGCCAATGGCCTTTTTCCTTGCCGCTATGATGTTTTCGCTTGCGGGCATTCCACCGCTGGCGGGGTTCTTCGCCAAATTCTACGTCTTTTCCGCCGCGGTGCACGCCAACCTCTATGGCCTTGCCGTGATTGGCGTCTTGTTGAGCGCGGTCGGTGCTTTCTATTACTTGCGCATCGTCAAGATCATGTATTTCGACGAAGCGGCCAAGGCGTTCGACTCGCAGGGAATGGCGACGCGGATCGTGCTTGCGCTCGCCGCTGCGCTTGTCATTTTCGACGCCTTCGCGCCTGCGCCGCTCACGAACGCAGCTCTCGCCGCCGCCAAGTCATTGTTTTAAAAAATGAAGCCGACATTTTGAGTGAAGTCGCTGTTTTGAACGGAATTTCTCGCCTGCCGCAGAATTTCACTATTGCGGGCTGGCGCGTCGAACGTCACGAGCGATTGGGCAGCACGAGCGACGAAGCTCGGCGCGCCGCGCTTGCGGGCGACGGCGGCAAGCTTTGGATTATTGCTCGCGAGCAGACCGCCGGTCGCGGTCGTCAGGGTCGCGACTGGGTCTCACCGCTGGGCAATCTCTACGCCAGCGCGCTGATCGTCGCGCCCTGCGACATCGCGATCGCCCCACAAATTGGATTCGTTGCGGGAGTGGCTTTGCTCGCCGCCGCGCGTGACCTTGGCGGCGCGAGTGTACAACTCAAGTGGCCAAACGATTTGATTAATGGCGGAGCCAAGCTCGCTGGGCTACTGGTCGAGGGGCTTACCTGTCCGGGCGGGGCTTTCGCCGTGACGGTCGGTGTCGGCGTAAACATCGCCTCCGCGCCAACGGGTTTGGCGTATCCCACGGCTTGCCTCAACAAGATCGTCGGTCAGGATTTTTTGGCTCGTGACCTGTTCGAACGGCTGGCGCCCCGGTTTGAGGAAGCCCTTGCGACATGGGCGCGCGGCGCTGGGTTCTCAGAGATCCGTCGGCGTTGGTTGGACGGCGCTGCCGGCCTTAAGGGTCCGATCCGCGTTGAGAACGCGAATGTTGCGCGCGAAGGTGTTTTCGAGGGTGTCGATGCCCGAGGACGGTTGCTCTTGCGGCGCGGGGACGCGATAGAGACAGTCGAATCCGCCGATATATTCCTGATCGACCCGGCCCGCGCCGAGGACCCTTCATTGCCGCGGCCGCTGACGAAAGCTTAACGTATGGATCACGACAACGAATTGGTGTTCGCGGCGCTGGGAGGGCTCGGCGAAATCGGGATGAATTGCGCGCTTTACGGCTACGGACCCCGGAAGCGGCGGCAATGGCTGATGGTAGATCTTGGTTTAGCGTTCGCAGGCGAAGACACGCCGGGCGTGGATCTCGTGATGCCGGATCTCGCCTTTATCGAGAAGATCAAAAAGGACCTGGTTGGGATCATCATCACCCACGCGCACGAGGACCATATCGGAGCGCTGGCGGAGATGTGGCCCCGCGTCGGGGCGCCTGTCTACATGACGCGCTTCGCCGCCGGACTGGCGGAAGCTCGCCGCCTGGGCGAGCCGGGTGCGCCGAAAATCCCGATCAAGGTGGTCGCGCAAGGCGCGCGCGTGCAAATTGGTCCGTTTGATGTCGAATTCATCGCGGTTGCCCATTCGATCCCCGAGAGTTGCGCGCTGGCTATCCGCACCCCCGCGGGCCTCGTGGTGCATTCCGGCGACTGGAAGATCGACGCGACGCCGCAGGTAGGGCTCGTCACGAATGAAGCGCGGCTTGCCGAACTCGGCGACGAGGGCGTGCTCGCCCTAATCTGCGATTCCACCAACGTGCTTCGCGAGGGTGAGAGCCCCTCAGAGGCCGATGTCACCAAAAATCTAACCGCCCTCGTTTCGGAGGCGAAGGGCCGGGTGCTCGTCACCACGTTCGCCTCGAATGTCGCCCGCCTTCGAGGGGCGGCTGAGGCGGGGCTCGCCTCGGGGCGGCAAATTATCGTTATGGGACGCGCCATGGAGCGGGTCATCACGGTTGCCCGTGAATGCGGCTTCCTCGAAGGCCTGCCGGCGTTCTCGGGGCCTGACCTATATGGGCGACTGCCACGCGACCGGGTGCTAGCGCTCGCCACGGGTAGCCAAGGCGAGCCGCGCGCCGCCCTTGCGCGCATTGCGGAGGACCAGCACCCGAGCGCAAGCTTGGCGCCAGGCGACACGGTAATTTTTTCTTCCCGCACCATACCTGGCAATGAAAAGCCGGTCGGTAAAGTCATCAACGGGCTCATCCAGCAGAATGTGCATGTCATCACCGATCGCACGCATCTCGTGCATGTGTCGGGCCATCCCCGCCGCGCCGAACTCGCGCGCATGTACGCCCTGCTGAGACCTAAGATCGCTATCCCCGCGCATGGCGAGCCGCTGCATCTTTCCGAGCACGCGGCATTTGCGCAAGCTCAGGGCGTTGGCCAAGTCGTGCGCGCGTTCAATGGCGATCTCGTTCGCATTGCGGACGGCGACGCGGGCGTTATCGACAAGATCGTAAGCGGCCGCCGTTACAAGGACGGTGACAGCCTGTTGCCTTCCGCTGCGGAATGCGTGGGCGAGAGGCGTAAACTCGCCTTTGCTGGCGTGGTGTCCGTCGCGATTGCGCTTTCATCAAAAGGCGGAATGGTCGGCGATCCCGACGTCATGATCGCCGGCCTGCCAAAATTGACACGGGATGGCGCGGCCATCGACGCATTAATCGACACCGCAATATTTGAGACGTTCGAGAGCCTTTCGCCCGGCAAACGCCGCGACGCCGACTTCGTTTCCGGCGCCGTCGAGCGCGCTGTGCGCAATTCCGTCAATGCCGTCTGGGGAAAGCGCCCGACCGTGCATGTACTCGTCGTCGAAGTCTGAGGCGTCTATGATAGGGAGGTTGAACCACGTCGCGATTGCGGTGCCGGACCTGGAAAAAGCCAGTCGCCTCTATCGCGATAGCCTGGGAGCAAAAGTGTCCGCGCCTTTGGCTCTGCCCGATCATGGCGTTACCGTGGTGTTCGTGGAACTCGCGAACACAAAAATCGAACTCCTCCTGCCGCTAGGGGAAGGGTCTCCCATTGCGGCCTTTTTAGAAAAGCACCCCGACGGCGGAATGCACCATATGTGCTTTGAAGTCGAAGACATCATCGCCGCGCGCGACATGCTGAAGGCGACTGGCGCGCGAATTTTAGGTGATGGCGCGCCGCGCATCGGAGCACATGGCAAACCAGTATTATTTTTGCACCCTAAAGATTTTCAGGGCACGCTCATTGAAATCGAACAACTCTGAGGCCTAGTTAACTCAGCAGGGTACTTTGCACTCAACGCAACGCACTAAGCACGACCATGCCCGAGACAAGTCACGGGCATGGAGACAATAGATAAGCCTTTCTTAGGCTTTCGCGGGCTGGTTTACTTCTACGCCGGCGCCCTTAAGCATCTCGGCGAGTTCGCCGGACTGGAACATCTCTGTCGTGATATCCGCGCCGCCGATGAACTCTCCCTTGATGTATAGCTGAGGAATCGTCGGCCAATTGGCGAATTCTTTTACGCCTTGGCGAAGCTCAGCGTCCTCAAGAATATTCACGCCCACGACCGGGGCGCCAAGGTAATCCAGCATTTGGATGACTCGACCGGAGAATCCGCACTGCGGAAACTGAGGCGTGCCCTTCATAAACAGAACAACCGGATTTTCGGTGATCAGCTTCTCGATCCTCGCATGCGCGTCAGACATGTACCATTCCCTCGAAAAACGGGGGTCAAGGCCCCGCAGACCCGACAGATATAGAGGCCAAACAGGCACTCCGCTAGCCACCGGTGACATTCATATGACGTGATGTCGAGGCGTGGCTGCCTGACCGCTCGATGATGAAGTCATGGCCTTTTGGTTTGCGTGTGATCGCAGCGCGAATGGCGTCTTCAACGGGACCATCGCTTTCCGATCGGCGCAATGGAGATCGGAGGTCCGCAGCGTCTTCCTGGCCTAGGCACATGAACAAAGAGCCTGTGCAGGTCACGCGCACACGATTGCAGCTCTCGCAGAAATTATGGGTGAGCGGGGTGATAAAGCCGAGCCGCCCACCAGTCTCAGCAATATCGAAATATCGTGCAGGGCCGCCGCTGACATGAAGGGACGGGGATAGCGTAAAACGGCGCGACAGGGCAGCGCGAAGCATAGTCAGTGGCAAATACTGGTCGAAACGCGCGCTTTCTATAGCGCCGAGCGGCATGACCTCGATAAAGGTTAAATCATAGCCGCGCCCGTGCGCCCATTCGACGAGAGAAGGCGCTTCCTCGTCGTTAAAGCCTTTTAGCGCAACCGCGTTGATCTTGACCTTCAGTCCGGCCCGGTCTGCGGCGTCGAGGCCGTTCATGACTTTGCCGAGGTCGCCCCAACGGGTTACGGAGCGGAACTTGCCGGGATCGAGAGTATCGAGCGAAACGTTGACGCGTTTGACGCCGCACTTCGCAAGTTCCGCAGCGAAGCGGGCGAGTTGCGACCCGTTGGTCGTCAGCGTCAACTCGTCGAGCGCTCCGCTTTCGAGATGACGCGAAAGCGAACGGAAAAGCGTCATAATCTCACGCCGGACCAGCGGCTCACCGCCAGTGACGCGAAGTTTGCGCGTGCCTAGCCGGACAAAGGCGCCGCACAGCCGGTCCAGTTCTTCAAGCGAAAGCAGATCCTGCTTGGGCAGGAAAGTCATGTCCTC
>JAYTRP010000300.1:0-1560 GCA_043746145.1 Hyphomicrobiales bacterium
ACGCTGCGACAATAAAACTGTTGCAAGAATCAGGAACAGTGTCGACATTAAGCGTACCGGAGACCGAGTCCCGATGGGCCTAAGCGTAAGCCGCTACAGATATTCTCTGAACACAGCGACTGATTTCGCCGGCCGTCTCCCCGTCGTTCCCTCAACGATCACACGATTGCCCACACGAGCGCGCGGGCGCGGCGCTCGGACTTGTTCGCGCCCAACTCCCAGCCGAGAGGAACCTGCCCTTGAGCAAGCGCATCGAGAAGACGAGGCGTCGTAACGGCCGTTTCACGCAATCTGCGGAAATCATACCCATGCTCAGGGCCAAGCATCGAGTCGAACGCGCACCGCCTCCAATACGACCTCTCAATGCCGCTCAAGCTGACTATCTCGACGCCCTACACTCAAGCCCGCAAGTCATCGTCCTCGGCCCCGCCGGCACCGGAAAAACCTGGATCGCCGCCACATACGCTGCCGATCAGTATCGCGCGGGCGCCATCTCGAAGATCATCCTCACCCGTCCCAACGTGCCATGCGGCCGCTCGCTCGGGTTCTTTCCCGGCTCGCTCGAAGACAAATTCGCGCCTTGGGCGGCGCCGGTGATTGACGCGATGCGCGAACGACTGGGCCCCGCGCCTTTCGACATTGCGTTGAAGAAGGGCGACATCGAAATGGCGCCGTTCGAAGTCATGCGCGGACGTTCCTGGAAAAACGCGTTCGTGCTGCTCGACGAGGCTCAGAACGCCACGCCGACCGAGATCAAGATGTTCCTCACGCGCATTGGCGAAGATTGCCAAGTGGTCGTCAATGGCGATGTCAGTCAGTGCGACCTTAGCGAGGCGTCGGGGCTGAAGGTTGTGATTGATCTCGTCGCCATGCGGCGCCTGCCCGTACCGGTGGTGGAATTCACCCGCGCAGATATTGTGCGCTCTGACATATGCGCGATGTGGGTCACGGCTTTCGACGAAGCGAGGATTTAAGCTAGCGCCCCCTTCTCCCTGTGATTAGGGGGCGTTCATTCCCGTGGTTTCGATGCGAGCGGCGCATGATTAAACAGCGCGACAAGCGCCACGCCGCCGATCGTGGCGCCGACGATCGTCGGATCGAAAAATCCAACGAGGTAGTCGCAAACCGACGCCTGACCAGCAAAGATCGCATAGACGCCTTCCACCGAGCCAGCGATCACGTACGAAAAGCGCCCGAGCGCAACCCCACAACGCCGGCGCAGCAGAATGTTCGGCCGCTTGATGCTTCTCATCGGAGTTCAGCTTCGCGGTGTCGTAAGGTCCATCCGTCTCGTCGTCTTCCTGCATAATTCCACTCGTGCCGTTGGAAGCCAGCGTGGCGTAGCGGGATCGCCAACACTTGGTCGCGCGTGATCTCGTTGCACTCACGATGGGCGCAACAGCGCCCAGCCGTTCCCCCGGTCGTCAACTGTGGAACGGCGCCTTCCAGCAAAGATCCCTGTCACGGCGGCGCCCCCTTAAAAAACGTGAGTACGTTTTAGCCACTCGCACAAGTTGGCCGAGCATGTGTAAAAGGCGGTGAGCCAGGAGCATCCGATGC
>JAYTRP010000301.1:0-5145 GCA_043746145.1 Hyphomicrobiales bacterium
CAAAGAGGAAACGCACTGACATGAGCGACCCGGAGCTGCCGACGACGTCGAAGCGCGCCCCGGCGCCGAAGATCGCCGCCGCCGAGTCCGTCCTCTCTGGGGAGGCTGCTGGTCGTAAGCGCTCGCAGACGACGCCTCCGAGCGCGCCGCAATCCAAAGCTGCAGAGATACCGCCAACCGAGTCGCCGACGCCCGCGCCCAACCCCGTCGCAAGCGCGCCCGCCGCGTCTGATCTCGGCAAGGCCCCCGCGACAGCGCCGCAAGCAACGCCGATGCCCAATGTCGAGGCGCTTTCTCGCAATGTCGCGCGGTTCATTGAGCAAGGCGGCAAGGTGCTCGCGGCCTACATGCGGCCACGCGAAAACGGCGAGGCCGCGCCTAGCGCCGAATTGACGGATATATTTACGACGCTAGGGCGCGTCGCGGAATATTACATGTCCGATGCACAACGCGCTCTCGATGCGCAGACAGCGCTGTCTCGCAATTTCTTCGATCTCTGGGCTTCGACTTTCCGGCGACTCGGCGGCGAGGAAGCGGCGCCGATTGTCACGCCCGAGCCCGGCGACAAACGCTTCAACGATTCAGAATGGCGGACCAACCCGTACTTCGACTTTATCAAACAAGCTTACATGCTGACGTCGCGCTGGGCCGACGATCTGGTTCGCCGCGCCGACGAACTCGATCCGCGCACCCGCGACAAGGCGGCGTTCTACCTCAAGCAGGTGACCAGCGCGCTCTCCCCGACCAATTTCCTCGCCACCAACCCGGAACTGTTGCGCACGACGCTCGCAGAGAGCGGTGAGAATCTGGTGCGTGGCATGCAAATGATGGCCGAAGATATCGAGGCCGGGAAAGGGCAATTGCGCATCCGACAAACCGACGCCGCGAAATTCACGCTCGGCGTCAATCTCGCGGCGACACCGGGGAAGGTGATTTTCCGCAACGAGCTGATTGAGTTGATCCAGTACGCCCCTTCAACCGCAGAGGTCTATAAGCGGCCGCTGCTCATCGTGCCGCCGTGGATCAACAAGTACTATGTGCTTGATCTCAACCCGGAGAAGTCTTTCATCCGATGGGCGGTGGCGCAAGGACTGACTGTGTTCGTCGTCTCTTGGGTCAATCCGGATGAGAGACATGCCGACAAAGGCTTCGAGGCCTACATGCGGGAGGGCGTGTTCGCAGCGCTCGATGCCATCGAAGCCGCAACCGGCGAACATGACGTCACGGCGATCGGTTATTGCGTCGGCGGCACGTTGCTCGCTGTGACGCTCGCGCTGATGGCGGAAATCGGCGACACGAGGATCTCCAGCGCGACCTTCTTCACGACCCAAGTCGATTTCACTGACGCTGGCGATCTCAAATTATTCGTCGACGTCGAGCAGTTGAAGCAGACCGAGCGGAAGATGGCAGAGGCCGGCTATCTCGAAGGCTCGACGATGGCGAACGCCTTTAACATGCTACGTCCCAACGATCTGATCTGGTCGTATTGGGTCAACAATTATCTTAAAGGCAAGGAGCCGATGCCGTTCGACCTCCTGGTCTGGAACTCCGATTCGACACGGATGCCAGCGGCAAACCATGCCTTCTATCTCCGCCATTGCTACCTGCAGAATGACCTGACCAACGACCGCATGGTGATCGAAGGCCGGGCGATCAGCCTGAGTAAGGTGACGATCCCCGTCTACGATCTAGCCGCGAAGGAGGACCACATCGCGCCGGCTCGATCGGTCTTCAACGGCTCCAAGCATTTCGGCGGCCCCGTGCGGTATGTCATGGGCGGCTCCGGACATATCGCGGGCGTCGTGAACCCGGCTGATAAGCCCAAGTACCAATTCTGGAGCGATGGCGCGCCAGACGGCGAGTTTGAGGCTTGGGTTGCGAGCGCAAAAATCACGCCGGGCTCTTGGTGGGTCGATTGGGTGGGCTGGGTCATCGCGCAAAACTCGGAACGGATTCCTGCGCGGGAAATCGGCGCAGGGAAGTTGCAGCCGATCTGCGATGCGCCAGGCGAGTATGTGCGAGTGCGGTCGTAGATCTTCTCTCCCACTGGGCGGGAGAGTGCAAGACAACCCTTTCCGACTTCAATCTTTGGGAAAATTGAGCCCCATCGCGCGATAGCGTTCGGGATCGTCGAGCCATTTCTCGCGAACCTTCACGAAAATGAACAGGTGCACCTTGCTCTCGTTGGCCTCTCCGATCTCCTTACGCGCGGCCGAACCGATCGACTTAAGCGTGCGCCCGCCCTCGCCGATCACAATCTTCTTGTGACTCTCGCGCGAGACAAAAATCGTCTGTTCGATTCGCGCGGAGCCGTCTGGAAGATCTTTCCAGGAATCGGTCTCGACTGTCGTTTGATAAGGCAACTCGTCATGCAGTCGCTCGAACAGCTTTTCGCGCGTAATCTCGGCGGCGAGCGAGCGCATCGGCGCGTCGGCGATCTGGTCCTCAGGGTACAACCAAGGCCCCTCCGGCATCATCACGCCGAGATCGCGCTTCAGCCGGTCGAGGCCGCTACCCGTCAACGCGCTCACCATGAACGTTTCGCGAAATGCAAGCGCGGCGTTCAGCCTTGCGCTGAGCGCAAGCAATGTCGAGCGCTCGACCAGATCGACCTTGTTGAGCAGCAATGTCTTGGGTGACCGCCTCTCCTTGAGCGAGGCGATGATTCCCGCCGTCGCTTCGCTAATATCCCCCGGCTCCTGGCTCTCGGGTCGCGAACTCGCCGCGACTTCCGCGCGCGCGTCGATCAGCAACGCAAGCGCATCCGCGTCGTCCGCGGCGCCCCAGGCGGCGTTGGCCATAGCGCGATCCAGCCGGCGTTTGGGCTGGAAGAGCCCGGGCGTGTCGACAAAGATGATCTGCGCCTCGCCTTCGACCACAACGCCCCGAATCGCCGTGCGCGTAGTCTGCGCCTTGCGCGAGACGATCGTGACTTTTGAGCCGACAAGCGCATTGAGCAGCGTCGATTTGCCCGCATTCGGGGCGCCGATCAGCGCGACGAAACCGCAACGTGTCATTGGTTCGTCCAAAATATCATGGGTTCGCCCATCGATTGAGAAATGCGCCTGCGGCCACTTGTTCGGCCGCGCGCTTGGAACTTGCCTCGCCACGCTCAGGTTCGAAACCCTCGAGTTCGACCTGCATGACGAAGTGCGGAAGATGCGCGGGCCCTCTGCGCGAAACTTCGACATAGCGGGGCGCGGCGAGCGCGCGTGCTTGCGCCCATTCCTGAACGGCGGTTTTGGCGTCCTGCGCTGGCGCTTCTTCTGCCAGCATGCGCGGCTCCCAAGAGCGCCTGATCAGTGCCTGCGCCGCCGCGAAGCCACCATCGATAAAAACTGCGCCGATCAACGATTCGCACACATCGGACAGGATCGCAGCCTTCTTGCGCCCGCCCGCGCGCGCTTCGCCCTGCCCTAGCACCACATGTGGACCGACTTCCCATTCCTCGGCGACGGCCGCGCAGGTTTCGCGCCGCACCAATTTGGCGAGACGAACCGAAAGCTCACCCTCGGTCGCCGTTGGGTAAGCCTCGTACAGCATGTGCGAAACGATGAGGCCGAGCACGCGATCGCCGAGAAACTCGAGTCTCTGATAGGACTGACCACGCCCCGGCCCCGCTGTCGCGGGTGCGGAAACGTGCGTCAAGGCGCGCGTCAGGAGCCCGGGATCGGTGAACGTATAGGCAAGCCTTGCCTGGAGTTGGGGCGGTTCGGCCCTAACGCGCCTGATCACCGGGCGCTCATCGACGGCGATCAACGTACGCGTTGGAATATCCTGTCGAAGCGTACGGTCCAAGGCCAGCGCCAGAACTCCCAGGCCGCCGCGCCTTCACTGACCGAGAAGAAGATAATCTCCGCGCGGCCGACCAGATTCTCCGCGGGAACGTAGCCAACCGGGCCTGAAGGAAAGCGCGAATCTTCGGAATTGTCGCGGTTGTCGCCCATCATGAAGAAATGGTCGGCTGGCACGCTGAACACGTCCGTGTTGGACGCCCCGCCCTCATCTCCAGCGAGTTGGATGATCTGATGCCGCACGCCGCCGGGATGGCCCTCGCTATCTGGCAAGTTCTCGAACCAATGCGTTACCTCGGTCGGCTTCCGAAAGCCGTCGTCCATCATGTACGGAGGCGCGGCGTCGCGAGGAACGACTACGCCATTGATGTAAAGCCGCCCCCGAATCATCTGAATCTTGTCGCCGGGAAGTCCGATCACGCGCTTGATGAAATCGTCGGCTGGCTGGCCGGGCGGACGGAAAACCACGATGTCGCCGCGCTTTGGCGCCGAGTAGAGCATCCGGCCGGGCATGGCCGAAGGCGCGAGATCCAACAAGCTCGGCAAAGAATAATGGGAATAGCCGTAGGCGTATTTTGATACGAACAGATAGTCGCCGATCAGCAGAGTCGGGATTAGCGAGCCCGAAGGAATGTTAAAGGGCTGGAACAGCAAGGTCCTTACGACCAGCGCTATGACAAGCGCTTGCACGATGACCTTGACGGTCTCCCACCAGCCCTCCTCGCGTATGGCCGGCGCCTCGGCGCTCTTTATGATTTTGTGCTCGCTCATCGGAAACCTTGAAACTCGGCGCGTCGGCCTGTCAGGCGGAACGCGCGCTCAACGCACGTATATAGCCGCTCTGCCGCCTCGCCAAGCGCGGCGGCCTTGTGCCGACGAATAAGGGCGCCGAAATGGCGACCTCCGTCATTCAAGGCAGCAAAATAATCGAACCCGTCGTCTTGCGCGCTTCGAGATCGGCGTGCACACGCGCAACATCGGCAAGCGGCGCCCGCTCGGAAATCGCCACAGTTACGACGCCGGACGCTACGACCTCAAACAACTCGCGCGCCATCGTCTCAAGTCTCTGGCGATCCGCCATGAAGGTGAACAGGGTCGGTCGCGTCGCAAACAGCGAACCCTTCGCGCCTAGCAGGCCCAAATTGAACGCCTCGACTGCCCCGGACGCAGAACCGTAGCTCGCGAAAGTTCCGAATGGACGCAGGCAGTCGAGTGAAGCCGGGAATGTGGCCTTGCCGACGCCGTCGTAAACGACGTGGCATTTAGCGCCCTGGGTGATTTCCGCCACCCGCACCGCGAAATCTTCGCTGTTGTAGAGAATCACATGGTCGGCGCCGCAAGCCTTTGCTAT
>JAYTRP010000302.1:0-15214 GCA_043746145.1 Hyphomicrobiales bacterium
TGCGCGGCGGCCAACGCTTTGGGCAAGTCACCTCGGAGAGCGTGGGCCGGCCGTTCGCGATCGTGCTCGACAACCAGGTAATCTCGGCGCCGCGCATTCTCGGCCCGATCCTGGGCGGCTCCGGGCAGATCACGGGCAACTTCACAGTCGAGCAGGCCAGCAATCTCGCCGTGCTGTTGCGCGCCGGCGCGCTTCCCGCCAAGCTCACCACCGTCGAGGAGCGTACTGTCGGCCCGGGCCTTGGCCAGGATTCAATCGACGCTGGCAAACGCGCGGCGCTGGTCGGGGGCGCTCTGGTCGTCGTCTACATGCTTGCGACCTATGGCGTGTTCGGCGTCTTCGCAGACCTCGCGCTCGCCGTGCATATCCTCTTCATCTTCGCCTCGATGGCGATGATTGGCGCGACATTGACGCTGCCGGGCATCGCCGGCATCGTGTTCACCATCGGCATGGCGGTGGACTCGAACGTGCTGATTTACGAGCGCATCCGCGAGGAAGCGCATCTCGGCCGCTCGGTCATTTCATCGCTGGATGCGGGCTTCAATCGCGCATTCGCCACGATCATCGATTCCAACGTCACCATGTTCGTGGCGGCCGCGATCCTTTATCTCTTCGGGTCAGGCGCCGTGCGCGGTTTCGCGGTTTCGCTCGGGCTCGGCATTCTCACCTCCGTGATTACAGCGGTGACGATGACGCGCATGATGATTGCGCTCTGGTATCGCAACCGTCGCCCAAGCGTGTTGCCAATATGAGCAGGCGTCCGCTGACCCCTATCGCCCCTATAGGGAAGGGGTCTACGCAGCGCTTCCTCGGGCTCGTAGCGTCCACGCGGCGCCATCCCCCCGTAACCTTTGCCGTAGTGGGCGAAGGAGACGTCATCCTGGGTTTCACCGCATGAAACTGCTTCGCCTCGCGCCCGAGAACACCAAGATCAGTTTCATGCGGTTTCGCCGCATCAGCTATCCCCTTTCGGCGTTTCTCTCGATCGTCTCCGTAGTGCTGTTCTTCACAGTCGGCATGAATTTCGGCATCGATTTCGCTGGCGGCACGCAGGTCGAATTGCGCGCCAAAACCGGCGCTGCCGATATCGCGGCGCTACGCGACAAGGCCGATGGACTCAACCTCGGCCCCGTCGAGGCGCAGAGAGTAGGCGCGGACTCCGATGTAGAGCTGAGGCTTAACGTGCAACCCGGCGGCGAGGCAGCCCAGTCTGCGGCGGTGCAGAAGTTGCGGGATGCGTTCGGCGGCGATTACGATTTTCGTAGCGTCGAGGCGGTTGGACCTCGCGTGTCGGGAGAGTTGGTGCAGAGCGGCACGCTGGGCGTCGTGGTCGCGATCCTCGCGGTGCTGACCTATCTCTGGTTCCGTTTCGAATGGCAGTTCGCGATCGGCGCTATTATCGGGACGATGCACGATCTGTTGCTGACCGTCGGCTTCTTCTGCGTCACGCAACTCGAATTCAACCAAACTTCGATCGCGGCGATTCTGACGATCGTCGGCTATTCCCTCAACGAGACTGTCGTCGTGCTCGACCGTATCCGTGAGGTGATGCGCAAGTACAAGAAAATCTCGACCTCCGAGATTGTCGACATGTCCGTCAACGCCGTGCTGCCGCGAACCATCATGACCGCGACGACCGTATTCCTCGCGCTATGCGCCCTGTTCTTCCTCGGCGGCAACGTGATCCGCTCGTTCTCGGCGGCGATGATCTGGGGAATTTGCGTCGCGACCTATTCTTCGATCTTCATCTGCTCGCCGATGCTGATCTATCTGGGCGTGCGCGCCGATACGCTTGACAAGCCGACCGAAACCAAAGCCGAACCCAAGGTTCGGGTCCAAGCTTGAGCGGCGCGCCGCCAGGGTTTGTCGCAGGGCGGCACGCGATCGAAGCCTATGGCTCTGGCGGCTTCAAGTTCGCCGGAATGGGACACGTAGGCTCGATCCTTGCTACCCCTAAGGGCATCTACGCCATCGAGGCGCAAACACCCGGGGACCTCCGCTTTGAAACATTCACGCCACTTATCGACGAGCTTAAAGCCGCCCCGAGCTCGATAGAATTCCTCGTCATCGGCACGGGCGAGCGTATGGCGATCTTGCCCCCCTTGCTCGCCCGCGCTTTACGCGGCGCCGGCTTGCGGATCGAAACTATGGCCACCGCGCCGGCGGGGCGAATGTATAACGTGCTTGTCGGCGAAGACCGCCGCGTTGCAGCGCTGCTGCTGGCTGTCGCGTGAGCGGGGCGTCAAACCCAGCCTACGTCGAAGAGATCGCCAAGGCGTACGACAGGGACCGGTGGGTCGCCGCGCTATATGCACCCGAGGACAAACGTCCCTACCTGCACGCCCTGATCGCCTTCGACCACGAGCTCGTTCGTCTGCGCGCGAAGGTGCGGGAGCCGATGGCGGGTGAGATGCGACTGGCCTGGTGGCGGGAGGCGTTGACAGGCGACCGCGCCGCTGAAGCGCGCGGCAACCCGATCGCAGCCTTGCTGATCGATGCGAGCGAACGGTTTCAGTTTCCGTCGAACCTGATCGAACACGCGATCGCTGCGCATCAGTTCGATCTCTACGACGACCCCGTCCCGAGCATGAACGATCTCGAGGGCTATTGTGGCGAGACCTGCTCGGCTTTGTTCCAACTCGCGGCGCTGATCCTTGGGAACGGCGACGCCCCTGGCGCGACCGAAGCGAGCGGCCTCGCTGGCGTCGCTTATGGGGTCACTGCGTTGTTGCGCGTGCTTCCCGCCTGGAGCGCGCGCGGGCAATGTTATGCGCCGCGCGAAGTTCTGCAGCGATGCGGCGCAACGCCGGCCGACGTTCGCGCGCGCCATCCGACGCCGGGCGTCGCCGCAGCGTTGCGCGAGATGATCGCGCTGGCTCGTCGCCGTCTAGCGGAAGCCGAGGCTGGCGTCGCCGCGCTTCCCCGCGACATCGTTCCCGCCTTCGTCCCGCTGGCCGTGGTTCCCCTTTGGCTTGGCGAACTCGAGCGTGCGGCGGATGCGCCGTTCGACCGCGAGGTCGAGGTCGCATCGTGGCGGCGGCAATGGGCGCTCTGGCGGTGGGCGCAAAGGCGCTAAAGCCACCCTATATAGAGGGAGGGTTCGCAACGAGGCCGGTCAATGCGTCGATCGCGCGCCTTGAGATGAATGGCGACCAATTCGACTGCGCGGTTAACCGCGACAACCCGGAGCGCGCGATGCGATCGGTGAGCGAGACAGAAGCGTTATTCGCGATTTTGCGGGAAGCCGCTTCCCCCAAGGCCAGCGGCGAAATCGAGACCCTTGTCAATCATGGCGACGACCGATCGCTTTGCCGCGTCAATGCGCTGGCCTTCGCCAAAGAGCACGGGCTCGATGAAGAGGAGACGATCGCGGCCTTCCTGCACGCGACGCAGCTTGGCCTGTTCGAGCTTGGATGGAATGTGCTGTGTCCCGGCTGCGGCGGGGTGCTCGAAAGTGGGCAGTCGCTGAAAGCGATCAACAAGACGCAATATTCCTGCGTCCTCTGCGCGACGAATGTCGAGCCGACGCTCGATGAAAGGGTCGACGTGACGTTCACTGTCAGTCCCAACGTACGCCGCATTGCCGCGCACGATCCCAATTCGCTGTCGATGATCGAATATTATCGTCAGGTGTACTGGTCTTCCGGGAACGATCTGCCTGGAGATGAACAGCTTGCAAACCTGTTCGAGGAGATGACTCTCGACACAATTGA
This sequence comes from Hyphomicrobiales bacterium, assembly GCA_043746145.1. Classification (GTDB taxonomy): domain Bacteria; phylum Pseudomonadota; class Alphaproteobacteria; order Rhizobiales; family Beijerinckiaceae; genus Roseiarcus. The sequence continues at coordinate 3,714 of JAYTRP010000302.1, forward strand.
ATTGCCGGCCGGCGAGAAAGCGAGCGTTTCGCTGCAAGTGCCGGAAGGCAGGCTGATCGTGTTCGATCCGGTTCTCCATATGGCGCAGTTCCTGACGGTCGAAGGCGAGCCGACCCGTGAACGTCAAAACATTTCCGTGGTCCTCAACCGAATGCACGCGCATCCCGGCACAGTGACGCTCCGCCCGGGACTGCTGCGAATTTCTCTCGAGAACCAGTCGGAAACACGCGCGCTTCCCTCGATCTGGATCTATGGAGAGGTCTTGCAAAGGCTTTTTAGCCGGCGGCGCCCTTTTCTCACGGCCAAGCGCCTGCTCAGCAACCAGACTTTCCGCGACCTCTATCGCACCAACACGATCGATGTCGATCAGCGGCTGAAGATCATCAGCATGACCTTCCTGTTCACGGACCTGAAGGGTTCAACCGAACTCTACGACAGGATCGGCGATCTCGCGGCCTATGATCTGGTGCGCGCGCATTTTCGCGCGCTGCACGAGATCGTCGCCGCCGAGACGGGCGCGGTCGTCAAAACAATCGGCGACGCCGTGATGGCGACGTTCTCGACCCCAGACCGCGCGCTCGGCGCCGCACTAAAAATGCGCGAGGCGATGCGGGACCTGGCAGGCGATCTGATCCTGAAGATCGGCATTCACGAAGGCCCCTGCCTCGCCGTGATGCTGAACGATCGGCAGGATTACTTTGGCCAGACCGTCAATATAGCGTCGCGCGTTCAAGGGCTCGCCACCGATTCCTCGATCTTCGTGACCTCGCCGGTCGCTGCGCATGTGGGATCGGCGGGTTTGCTGCAAAGAAACGGTCTCTCGCCGATGCCGACCGAGAGAGCGCTGCGAGGAGTGTCGGAGCGGATGGCGGTGTTCGAGATTTCCTGAGCAATTCCTGTTCGGGAGACAGCGGCTGGCGCTAAGCTCCCGCCGCCGCTTCCATCCAGGCCTGCAACTCAACGCCCGCCCGAGCCGACAGGGCGCGCTTGCGGGCGAACCCGCGCTCCGTACCTTTCAGCCGCCGACCTTCCGCGTCCAGCCGGGGCTCTTCGATCGGCGGGAACAGCCCGAAGTTCACGTTCATGGGTTGGAATGAGCGTCGGCCGGCTTCGATCGATTCGATATGGCCGCCGGTGATGTGGTTCAACAACGCGCCCATCGCGGTGGTGACCGGGGGCGGCTCCAAGGCGAGCCCGAGCCGCTCGGCCGCAGCTAGTCGTCCCGCCAGCAAGCCGATCGCAGCGCTCTCGACATAACCCTCGCACCCCGTGATCTGGCCGGCAAAGCGCAGGCGGGGCTGGGCTTTCAGCCGCAAGCGCGAATCGAGCAAGCGCGGTGAATTCAAGTAGGTGTTGCGGTGCAAGCCGCCGAGCCGCGCGAATTCAGCGCGTTCCAGCGCCGGTATCAGGCGAAACACCCGGGCTTGTTCGCCATACTTGAGCTTGGTCTGAAAGCCGACCATGTTGAACAGGGTGCCGAGCGCGTTGTCTTGCCTGAGCTGCACGACGGCGTAGGCTTTGATTGTCGGCGCATGCGAGTTGGTAAGGCCGACCGGCTTCATCGGACCATGCCGAAGCGTCTCGCGGCCACGCTCGGCCATGACTTCGATGGGTAGGCATCCGTCGAAATAGGGCGTGCCCTCAAATTCACGGAATTCGGTCTTTTCCGCCTGCAGCAAAGCGTCGATGAACGCCGAATATTGATCGCGATCCATCGGACAATTGACGTAATCCGCCCCGTCGCCGCCAGGGCCGACCTTGTCATAGCGCGACTGGCGCCAAGCGATGTCCATATTGATTGAATCGTGATGCACGATCGGGGCAATCGCGTCGAAGAAAGCGAGTGAGTTCTCGCCGGTCAGCTCAGCGATCGCCGCGGCGAGCGCCGGCGACGTGAGTGGGCCGGTCGCGATGATCGTCTCGCCCCAGTCCTCGGGCGGCAGGCCCGCAACTTCACCGCGCTCGACCTGGATCAGCGGTTCGCCATGAATCGCGGCCTCGACCGCCGCGGCGAATCCGTCCCGGTCAACCGCGAGCGCCCCACCGGCGGGCACCTGATGCGAATCCGCCGCCTGCATGATGAGCGAACCGAGGCAGCGCATCTCGCGATGAATGACGCCGACCGCGTTATTCTCGGCATCGTCGGAACGGAAAGAATTGGAGCATACGAGTTCGGCGAGCCGATCGGTGCGATGCGCCTCGGTCCCCCTGAGGGGCCGCATTTCGTGGAGCACGACGGGAACGCCAGAACGGGCGATCTGCCAAGCCGCTTCCGAGCCGGCGAGTCCGCCGCCGATGATATGGATGGGTTTCATCCCCGCTTGAAGCAAAGTGGGGGCGTTACGTCAAGAAACTAGAAAAGAAAACGCCCGCCGTGGGAGGATCGGCGGGCGCTCTCACGCCGGCGCACCGCTTGGCGCGCTCTGGCGATAGGATTAGACGCGCGATGCGCTGGACGCGATGAACGGAATGTCGCCGCGGCGAATTCCGATGTCTTCGAGTTCGCGGTCGGTCAGAGCGGTGAGTTCACGAACCGCGTCGCGATAACGTCTCCAGGCGGAAAGCTTCTCGGTGATCGTCTTGAATGGAGTCATAGAGACCCTCCTTTGCTGAACAATTTTGGGGAAACCCGCTTGAGGCGATCCGTCTCTCCACTGCGGTGCAACATAAGGCGCAAAGGCCTACCCGAAAAGATCGAATAACGTCCGGCAGCCATGCAAAAATCGCAGAACAATTGTAGCTTTCTGAAACCAAACGTTAAGGTTATTCGGCGTGGGAGGCGCTAAATGGCCAAAATGCGGATTTTTCGGTGCGATTTTAGGATCGGCGGCTTTGGGTATGAATAATGATGACGGATTGAGCAATGTGAAAATATGATGACAGGAAATGTTGCACCGCAACAAAAGCCGAGAGTGTAGCTGCCTTATGTAAGCCTGGAGATTGTGTTGGTGGCGCTTCGCGCCGCGGAAGCTCGCGTGTAAGGTGTCGGAGAGCTTGATTTTCGTATCGTCAGCGGCGACATGCCGTGCAGTCGTCGCGACTGACGGCGCCGTTGCAACCAGGAGTCCGCCATGGAAAATCTCATCGCGCGCGTCGCGTCCTCAGCGCAGACGACGCCGGAAGTCGCGCGCAAGGCCGTGGCGCTGATCGTGGATTTTCTTAAACGCGAGGCGCCGGACGACGCGGTTCACCAACTCATGGATAAAGCGCCGGCGCTGCGCGCGATCGGGGCGACCGCGAACACGGGTGGTGAGGGAATGGGCAATGTGCTTAAGGGGCTGATGGGCACGGGCGCCGGCGCAATGGGTGGCGGCGGATTGATGGCGCTTGGCGGCGACATGATGAACCTGGGGCTGGGCATGGATCAGATCCAGTCCGTAGGCAAAGAAGTGTTCGCCTACGCGCGCGAAGCCGGAGGCGATGAACTGATGGGCGAGATCTCCGCGTCGATTCCCGGACTGTCGCAGTTCATCTGAACGGGGGCCGCCTTGCCGGATCTGACGAGCGCTTTTCCCGCCCATACGCAAGCGGATTGGCGCAAGGTCGCCGAGGCGGCCTTGAAGGGCGCGTCGCTCGACACGCTGGTCGTCAAGACCGCTGACGACATTACGCTTCGGCCGCTGTATCCCCGCCAAACCGGGGCGCGCGCGATGCGCGGCGAAGCGGGCGCCTGGAAAGTGTTGGCTAGGCTCGATCATCCCCAAGCCGGCGACGCGAACGCGCAAGCGCAAGAGGACCTAGCCAACGGCGCCGATGGGCTGGAAGTCGTGTTCGCTGGCGCGGTCGGCGCTCATGGTTTTGGGCTCGGCCAGTGGGATGCGGCGAGCCTGGATCGCGCTTTCGATGGCGTGGCTTTCGATGAGCGCGCACGAGTCGAACTCGACCTCGGCCCCGATGGGCAGGCTCAAGCGGAAGCTTTCGCAGGCCTAGTCACACGCAGTGGGGCGAACCTCGCTGATACAAGGATTGCGTTCGGCCTAGATCCGCTGGGCTTGCGTGCGCGCTCGGGACGCGTCGAGCGACCCTGGTCCAACGAGGCGCTACGACTTGTCGACACCGTCGCCAAGCTCAGTGGCCAAGGCTTTGGCGGACCCTTTGTCGTCGCCGATGGTAGGTTGATCCATGACGCGGGCGGAACGGCGGCGCAGGAACTGGCCTTCGCGATCGGCGCTGGCGTCACCTATCTGCGTGCGCTTGGCGAGAGTGAGGCCAGTGCGATCGGCTTTCGCCTCGCCGCCGACGCCGACGAATTTGTAACGCTGGCCAAATTTCGTGCACTGCGGCTGCTGTGGGCGCGCGTTCTTGAAGCCTGTAGTCTCCCTAACCTTCCCGCCCGCGTGCACGCCTCCAGCGCTTGGCGGATGATGAGCGCGCGCGATCCCTATATAAATGTCCTGCGTACGACGCTTGCCGCATTCAGCGCGGGGCTCGGCGGCGCGGACAGCGTGGCGCTGCTGCCGTTCTCGCAAGCGATCGGGCTGCCGGACGCTTTTGCGCGGCGGCTCGCGCGCAACACGCAACTGGTAGAACTGCGAGAATCGCGGCTTGGCTTCGTCGCCGATCCCGCGGCTGGCGCCGGCGCATTCGAGGCGCTTACCGAGGCGCTCTGCGCGAAGGCTTGGGGCTTGTTCCAAAGTTTCGAAGCGCAGGGCGGCCTGCCCGTCGCGCTGACCACTGGTGAATTTCAGCGAACGGTTGCAGCGTCGGCGGCGGCGCTTATGCGCAACGTCGCGCGGCTGAAGGCGCCGATCACGGGCGTGAGCGCGCATCCCGACCTCCACGAAGCTTCGATTCCCGTGCTTCCCGATACGCCGACGGAGCTGCGTTTCGAGGGGGAGAGTTTTGCGCCTGCACTCGCGCCGATCCGGCTCACCGAGCCGTTCGAGCGGCTGCGCAATTCCGCAGATCGCCTGCCCGCGAAACCGATCATGTTTCTCGCTGCGATGGGACCGCTTGCGCAGCACACCCGCTGTGTAAGTTTCGCGCACGAGTTTTTTGCGGCGGGCGGCATTGCGACAATTGCGGACCCCGGTGCGTCGGAGGCGAGCCAGGCGGCGGCGCGATTTCAAGCGAGCGGCGCGCGCGAAGTGTGCATTTGCGGAAGCGACGAGGCCTATCGCCACCATGCCGCAGGCTTTGCCTCCGCGTTGAAGCGGGCCGGCGCCCACCATGTCATGCTGGCCGGGCGACCCGGCGAGAACGAGGCGGCGTGGCGCGCGGCCGGCGTCAATGATTTCATATTCGCGGGCTGCGACGCGGTGGCTGCTTTGACCGAGGCGCTGCGCGTCGCGGGAGCGGCGGTGTAATATTCAAAGCCGGCGGTCGCCGTTGCGAGGCAGAGCATGACCAAGAGTCAGAGCATGACCAAGATTCCCAACTTCGTGGATATTCCGTTCGTCCCGGTCTCTGTGCCGGCGCCGTCCGCGGAAGAGAGATGGCTCACACCCGAGGGGATCGAAGTGAAGCCGCTCTACGGCCCGCAGGACATTGCCGGGCTCGATTTTCTCGATGGCTGGCCGGGCTTGGCGCCCTATCTGCGTGGACCCTATCCCACGATGTACGTCAACCAACCCTGGACGGTCCGGCAATACGCGGGCTTTTCGACCGCCGAGGAATCCAACGCCTTCTATCGCGCCAATCTCGCTGGGGGACAGAAGGGCCTCTCGGTCGCGTTCGATTTGGCCACCCATCGCGGCTACGATTCCGATCATCCGCGCGTGGCGGGGGACGTCGGCATGGCTGGCGTCGCGATTGATTCGATCTACGACATGCGCACGCTGTTCCAGGGCATTCCGCTCGATGCGATGAGTGTGTCGATGACCATGAACGGCGCCGTGTTGCCGGTGCTCGCGCTGTTCATCGTGGCGGCGGAAGAGCAGGGCGTGCCGATGGCCGCGCTATCTGGGACGATTCAGAACGACATTCTGAAGGAGTTCATGGTCCGCAACACCTACATCTATCCGCCCGCGGCTTCGATGCGGATTGTCGCCGACATCTTTGCCTTCACGGCGAAACACATGCCGAAGTACAATTCGATTTCGATTTCCGGCTATCACATGCAGGAAGCCGGCGCGACGCAGGACCTTGAGCTTGCCTACACGCTGGCCGATGGCGTCGAATACATCCGCGCCGGGATCGCCGCCGGCATGACAGTCGACCAGTTCGCGCCGCGACTTTCCTTCTTCTGGGCGATCGGCATGAACTTTTTCATGGAGATCGCCAAGCTGCGCGCGGCGCGACTGCTATGGGCCAATCTCGTCAAGGGGTTCGGCCCGAAGTCGGAGAAGTCTCTGCCGTTACGCACGCATAGCCAGACCTCGGGCTGGTCGCTGACCGCTCAGGACCCGTTCAACAATATCGTGCGCACGCAGCTCGAAGCGATGGCGGCGACGCAGGGGCACACGCAGTCGCTGCACACCAATGCGCTCGACGAGGCGCTCGCGCTGCCCACCCCGTTCTCAGCTCGCATAGCCCGCAACACCCAGTTGTTCCTCATCGAAGAGAGCGGCGCCAATCGGGTGATCGATCCCTGGGGCGGCTCTTATTATGTCGAACGGCTGACCGCTGATCTCGCCGCGCGGGCGCAGACGCATCTCGATGAGATCGAGCGGCTCGGCGGGATGGCGAAAGCGATCGAGTCCGGGCTTCCCAAACGCCGCATCGAGGAAGCGGCCGCGCGCACGCAGGCGCGCATCGATTCCGGGCAGCAGGCGGTAATCGGAGTCAACCAATTTTCGCCGACGGTCGAGCGCGAGCTTAACGTGCTCAAAGTCGATGCCGCGTCCGTGCGCGCGCAGCAGATCGAAAAACTGGGGCGGCTGCGCGCCGAACGCGACGAAGTTGCGACGCAAGCCGCGCTGGAGGCATTGACCCAGGGCGCGCGCGGTGCGGCCAACCTGCTGCAACTCTGCGTCGAGGCCGCGCGCGCAAAGGCGACGGTCGGTGAGATTTCGCTGGCGATGGAAAAGGTGTTTGGCCGCCACGTCGCTGAGGTGAACTTGGTCTCGGGCGTCTATCTCGCGGCTGCAGGACCCGCTGTCGATGCCAACGACCGGGCGATTGCGATGACCCGCGCATTTGCCGAGAATGAGGGCCGGCGCCCGCGCATCCTCGTCGCGAAGATGGGCCAGGACGGCCACGATCGCGGCCAGAAAATCATCGCCTCGGCCTTTGCCGATTTAGGCTTCGAGGTTGAAATCGGGCCGCTGTTCGCGACGCCTGAGGAGGTCGCGGCGCAGGCCAAACGGGTCAACGCCCACATCGTCGGCGTGTCTTCGTTGGCCGCCGGCCATCTCGCGCTCGCGCCAGCGCTGAAGCGTTCGCTGGCCGAAGTGGGCCTTGGCGGAGCGATGATCGTAATCGGCGGCGTGATTCCGGAGCAGGATTTCAAGCCGCTGCGCGAAGCCGGCGTCGACGCGATCTTCCCGCCGGGAACGGTGATCGCCGAGGCGGCAATGTCGCTGCTGGATCGGCTGAACCAGCGGTTGGGGTATACGCAGCGGGGAGTGGGGTAGCGGCGACAGTTGGCCGGTGCGGAGGGGTCGCTTCTCGGATCTGACGCAATGCGACGTTGATCAAGCATTGCCACGACCTACGGCGCGTGACCAGGCGTTAACCGCTTGCCAATGTCAACACGCTTGATTTTGATGCACAACGCCAGATCGGGCTTGAAAAGTTCCGGAAAGTTGGCGTGCTGAAATGAGTGAGCGCAACGTGGCCGATTTCACGGTTCCCGACCTTCTTGACGAATTCCGCCAGCTTGCCGCTCAACTCGGAGGTGGCTGGCGTTTCAGCATAGGGCCAGAGCGTTACCGTCAAACGCCGGAACGCACGATGCGCGTCGCCCGCATGAATGTTTTGACGCCGGAAATAAGATTGAGAGTGCCCGCGCAAACAATTAAAGACTTGATGGACGACGCGGACGAGGATGTTCGCGTATGGGCGGCCATGAGATTCTTCGCGGTCGATACTGATTGTTCTCGCGCTGTCATATGAGGAGTTTGTGAGGGCGTTTCACCCAGAGAGGCGCTAGCTTCTATAGAACATGCGCGCATGCCTCCGCCTGCGCGACCGACTTTGGGGCAAATGTCGGTTGACGAACTCTTGGCGCGATTTTCCGATGCCTGTCTTCGGGAATTTTGGACACGGCATGCTGGCCGTGGCGAGGTCCCCCTCGATGTCGAGCTTCGTAACAAGATCGTTGTAGAGATCGGTAAGATCGGCGCGGAATTGGGGCGCCGCAGGGCACGCGACCGGCTGCTACCATGTCTTGAATCGGCTAACATTACGGAGCGAGCCGAGGCCGCGCGCGCAACGATCGAGGTTGCTCCCGAGCGAGCGACAAAGATTCTCGAAGAGGCGGCGGTTAGCAAAGACTCTTACGAAAACGGACGAGCCGCAAATTCGCTTGAACATTATGAGAAAAAGGCAATGGGTGAGCGAGCCGGACAATAGCCTTCACGTTCCTGATTTCTCGCTCGTCGTCCTGATTGGCGCCGCAGGATCGGGTAAATCGACTTTCGCCGCTAAACATTTTCGGCCGACCGAGGCAGTCTCGTCCGACTATTGTCGCGCGCTTATTGGTGATGACGAAACGGATCAGAGCGCCACGACCGACGCCATCGACCTCATGCGCGAGATTGCAGCCCGGCGGCTGAAGCACAGGAAGCTCGCCGTCATCGACGCGAGCAATATCCGCGCGGCGGATCGCAAGCGATGGGTTCAACTCGCACGCGAATTCTACGCACCACCTGTTGCTATCGTGCTCGATCCCAGCGTCGAGGTCTGCGTCGCGCGCAACAAGCAACGCGCCGAGCGGGCCTCGGGCGGTAAACTCGCGCGGCAGATGACGGCGGAACTGCGCCGCGGCCTTGGCGGCCTGCATCGCGAGGGTTTTCGCCAAGTCTGCATGCTCGACAGCGTCGAAAGCATCGAGTCCGTCGTCGTGGCGCGTCAGCCGCTCGCCACCGACAAGCGCGAAGATTCGGGGCCGTTTGACATCATCGGCGACATTCACGGCTGCGCTAGCGAATTTCAGGCACTTTTGGCCAAGCTCGGCTATCGCGTCGAATGGGCCGGCGACGGCGAGCAGCGGAGCGTTACCGTCATTCCGCCTCGGGGTCGTAAGCTGGTGTTGGTCGGCGACCTTGTCGATCGGGGTCCGAACTCGCCCGACGTGCTTCGCATCGCGATGAGCATGACGGCGGCGGGCGACGCCTACGTCGTCGAGGGCAATCACGACAACAAGCTGATGCGCTGGCTCAACGGGCGCAATGTGACGGTCGCCTCCAACATGCAACGGACCCTCGATCAGTTGGCGAGCCAGCACCAGGGATTTCGCGACTCTCTCAAGAAATTCCTGGAAGCGCTGCCGAGTCACGTCTGGCTCGACGGCGGGCGGCTCGCCGTCGCGCATGCGGGGCTGAAAGAGGAGATGATTGGTCGCGACTCCAGTGCGGTTCGGGAATTCGCACTCTACGGAGAGACGACAGGGGAGCACGACGCATCGGGAGCGCCTATTCGCGTCGATTGGGCGGCGAATTATCGCGGCGCGACGACGATAGTTTATGGCCACACCCCGCTACGGCGCGCGGAATGGTTCGGCAATATTCTTTGCGTCGACACTGGATGTGTTTTCGGCGGCAGACTAACGGCGCTGCGCTGGCCCGAAAGGGAATTGGTCGATGTCGCCGCAGAACGCGTCTGGTCGGCGCCGACCCGTTCCCTAGGCAGCGCTGCGGTCTATGGGCGGTAATACTCGTGCGCCGCCCGCAAAACCGCAATTATCCTTGACATGTTGCGCTGCATCATAGATAGGAGCGGTGCTGCGCCCTTACCGGTGTTCTGCGCTACGGCCGCGTGAAGGGCGAACTGCTCTCCTGCCAAGCGCTATCATGGCAATATCATCGGCGCCCGGACACGCGAGGCGTTGCCCGCCTGACGCCATACTGGCGACCGCCCGCATAGCTGTGCGCGGTTCATTGAAAGACTCACACTTTGCAAAATTTCCTCGGGCTCGGCCTTGCCGAACCTCTGATTCACGCGCTCGCCAAGCTCGGCTATACGACACCGACGCCGATCCAGGCCCGCGCGATTCCGCCGCTGATGGAGGGCCGCGATCTCGTCGGCATCGCCCAGACCGGCACCGGCAAGACGGCCGCGTTCGCGCTGCCGATCCTCAACAAGCTGATCAACGATCGCCGTCCCGCCCCCCGGGGCGGCGCGCGCGTGCTCGTGCTCAGCCCTACCCGCGAACTGGCGAGCCAGATTGCGCAGAGCTTCCGCGATCTGTCGTCGGGACTTGACCTCAAGATCGCGGTGATCTTCGGCGGCGTTCCCCCGGGCGCGCAAATCCGTGCGCTAGCGGCTGGCATCGACGTGCTCGTGGCGACGCCGGGTCGGCTTGTCGATCACATGGATCAACGCGTCGCCAACCTAGGCGCCGTGGAGTTCCTGGTGCTCGACGAAGTCGATCAGATGCTCGATCTCGGCTTCATCAAGCCGCTGCGCCGGATCGTGCGCGATCTGCCCAAGAAGCGCCAGAACCTGTTCTTCTCGGCGACCATGCCGAGCGACATTCGCACGCTCGCCGGCGAATTGCTGCGCGATCCCGTCGAAGTCGCGGTGACGCCGATCGCCAAGACGGCGGACCGGGTCGATCAGCGGATTATCCTGGTTGACGCCTCCAAGAAGCGAGACATGCTGGTTGAGCTGTTTGCCGATGTGGACGTCACGCGCGCGCTCGTGTTCACGCGCACCAAGCGCGGCGCGGACAAGGTCGCCAAGACCTTGGAATCCGCCGGCATCGTCGCTGCGACGATCCACGGCAACAAGAGCCAGGGGCAGCGAGAGCGCGCGCTCGAAGCGTTTCGCGGCGGGTCGGCGCGGGCGCTGGTGGCGACCGACATCGCCGCACGCGGCATTGACATCGACGGCGTCAGCCACGTCGTCAATTTCGAACTGCCTGACGTTGCGGAAGCTTACGTCCACCGCATCGGGCGAACCGCCCGCGCGGGCCGCGAGGGCTGCGCGATTTCGCTGTGCGACGGCGAGGAGCGCGATCTCCTCCGGGCGATTGAGAAGCTGATCCGGATGCGACTGCCCACGGAGGACCGTCGCGGCGACAAAGCGCCCGCCCCGGCGCCCGTGCTCGTCGCCACGCCTGTGGTTGTAGAGCGCCCGCATCGCGACCCCCGCGCCGCGCGCCCTCAGGGTCGCCCCGACTCGCGTCCGCAAAATCGCCCCGATGCTCGGCCGCAGCAGGGCCGTCCCGAAGCGCGTCCGCAAGGTCGTCCCGACGCACGGCCTGGCCAGCGCTCCGCCCGGCCGGCTTACCAGCCTAAGGGCGCCTTCGCGCACTAATACTACAGTTGCTTATTTACAGACGATGTGATTCCCTTGCTGCGGTCGGGAGGGATCGATGGTTTCGGACTGGTCGGGTGCGCTTCTGGAATGGGAAGCAGAGTTGGTCGCACTTAAGCTCAGGATCGGTGAGGCGTTCA
>JAYTRP010000303.1:0-5132 GCA_043746145.1 Hyphomicrobiales bacterium
GCATATTTGCAAAGGTGGCGGGCGAGGCCGAGTTGGTCACGAATTTCGTGCAGACGGCCATAGCCGCGCTCGATGTCGCGCTGAGGGATCTGTCCGATGAGCCCCAGCACGGGGGCATTCAGCGCTTGCGCCGTCAACAAAGCGGCGCCCGCGTTGAGGAGGCCCGGCCCTGGCACGACGCTGAACGCCTGCGGCTTGCCAGTCGCCAGCGCCGCGCCCAGCGCCATGTAACCCGCCGTCTGCTCGTGGCGGGTGTGAAGAACCCGGAGCCGGTCGCGGGCGCCGTGAAAGGCGTCGAATAGCGGGTCATTGTGCACGCCGGGAAGAGCGAACACCTTATCGATTCCCGCCTCGATCAGCGTCTCCACCGCCGCCTCAGCCGTCGTCTTGTGAGGCGCGATTTCAGGGGAAGCCGGATCGCTCAATGTTTCACCCCCGCCGCGCTCGTTAGCGCCTTTGTATGCGCCTCGGCGTTAAGCTGAAAGGACTGTCTAGCGTTCGGGTGAAGGGCGGGCTCACGGGCCTCGGGGGTCGCTGAGGCGCGCCCAGTAAACCGCTGCCGCCCGGTAGATTGGGCAGATTGACCAAGCCCGAATCCTGCGGCGTTTACGTCACAGCCGTTGAAGATCTCGTCGCCGTAATTGGATGTTTGCTTAACAGCGGGTTGCGCCCCTGCGTCCGATGTACGATAGAGGGCGCAGGACGCCAATGGCGACGGCGATCAACAAGAGGCGCCTGTTGAGAGATTCATCAGCATACCTCCAGCGCCACCGGGCGATCTTTCTTTCCGATCTCCACCTGGGAACGCGCGGCTGTCAGGCTGAACTCGTGCTGGATTTTCTATCTCGCAACGAGGCGGACACGTATTTTTTGGTCGGCGACATCATCGATGGGTGGCGCCTGCGCGAGTCTTGGCGCTGGCCGCCGGCTCATAGCGCTGTCGTGCGTCAAATCCTGCGCCGCGCGAGCGCGGGCGCACGCGTCTACTATATTCCTGGAAATCACGACGAGTTTGCCAGGGCCTTTGTCGGGCGCCGGTTCGAGGGGATCGAAATCGTTGCAGACGCCGTGCATGTCGCGGCGGACGGCCGACGCTACCTTGTTTCGCATGGCGACACTTTCGACGTGGTGGTCAGCCGCTCTAAATGGCTCGCGGTGATCGGCGATCACGGTTACCGGGCGCTCCTATTCGCCAACACCCATGTCAACGCGGTGACGAAGCGGCTGGGCTTTGGCTACTGGTCGTTTTCAGCCTGGGCGAAGTTGAAGGTGAAAACGATCGTCAACGCGATCGGCTCCTACGAGCGCGAACTCGCGGCGGCCGCGCGGTTACGTGGCGTGGATGGCGTCATTTGCGGGCACATCCATCACCCTACGATCCGCGATATCGAAGGCGTCGCCTATATCAATATCGGAGACTTCGTTGAATCCTGCTCGCTCGTCGTCGAGCGCGAGGACGGTCAACTGGAAGCTGTGCGCTGGGCGGCGCGCAGGGGCGCGGCGGGCGCGCTCACCGCCGAGCTTATCGCCGAGGCCGAAAGCGCGGGATGAAAATCGTCGTTGCGACGGACGCCTGGCGCCCGCAGGTCAACGGCGTGGTGTTTACGTTTGAACGCATGTCGGCCGCCGCGCGAGAGTTCAACGCGGAATTCGCCTTTGTGACGCCTGAGGCCTTTCGCACGCTCCCTTTGCCAACCTACCCGGAGATCCGGCTCGCGCTCGCCGGGCCGGCTGAAGTGGGCCGGCGAATTGAAAGCGCCGGGGCCGATCATGTGCATATCGCCACTGAAGGCCCTATCGGCTGGGCGGCGCGGCGCTATTGCTTGAGGCGCGGCCGTCCCTTCACGACCAGCTTTCATACGCGCTTTCCCGAATATCTCGCGGCGCGGTTTCCGGCTCCGAAGAGCTGGAGCTATGCGCTGCTGCGGCGGTTTCACGCTCCTGCGGTGCGCGTTATGGCCCCAACCCTTTCCATGCGCACGGAGCTGACCCGCCGAGGCTTTGCCCGCGTCGGCGTTTGGACACGCGGCGTCGACCATGCCCTTTTTCATCCAAGCGCCCGCGATACGCTCGACCTGCCGCGCCCCATCTTCCTCTATGTCGGCCGCGTCGCAGTCGAGAAGAACGTCGAGGCGTTCCTGAAGCTCTCGCTGCCGGGTTCGACCGTTGTGGTCGGCGAGGGTCCCGAGCTCGAAGCGCTGAGGCGGAAATATCCGCAAGCCCATTTCCTCGGCGCCTTATACGGAGAGCCGCTCTCGCGAATGTTCGCCAGCGCCGACGTGTTCGTGTTTCCCTCGCGCACGGACACGTTTGGGGTCGTGCTGATCGAGGCCCTAGCGAGCGGGCTTCCGGTCGCCGCCTACCCCGTGACCGGCCCGCTCGACGTAATCGGCAGCACCGGCGCGGGCGTACTCGACGAGGACCTCGGCGCCGCCTGTCTGGCCGCGTTGAAAATTTCTCCTAGCGTCGCGCGTAAACGCTCGCTTGCGTTCACTTGGCGCGAGTCGGCGCGACAGTTCATCGCCCACGTCGAAGCGACCCGAAATGACGAATTGCTCGAGTTTCGCGAGCCGGCGGAAGCGCTGACCGAGGACGTCGCTCTCACGAAGTATTGACGGGGTTTGCGTCCTTGCGCGCAAGACCGCACGCTGTGTTTGCGCTACCAATCCTCTTAGCCGAGGCGGCAGTTTTTTCTACTCACGGCAATCCCGTTTGCGATGCAGATGTGGAGATCTATCGGCGCACATTCGTTTGAATTAACTGGCGCGGCCGATTTCTGACTAGGGAATTCTATGTCGCTCACTGCGCCGTCTACTGCATTGGTGCGGTTAGAAACGGGTATAAAGGGTCTCGATACGATCCTCGGCGGGGGCGTCCTGCGAGGGGGCATCTATATCGTGCGCGGCGATCCGGGCGCGGGCAAGACGATCCTCACCAATCAAATCTGCTTCAACTACATCGCGGGCTCGACGGATCGCCGATGCCTGTTCGTGACGCTGCTCGCCGAGAGTCACGCACGAATGATCGCCAACCTGCGCACCTTGTCCTTTTTCGACGAGGCGCGGATTCCGGACGCTGTTACTTATCTAAGCGCGCTTGGCGAACTTCGTGATGGCGGATTGAAAGCCCTGCTCGATCTTTTGCGCCGCGAAATTCATCGCCGACGCTGCTCCGTAATGGTTCTCGACGGTCTGGTTTCGGTTCAGGCGGTGGCGGTGTCCGAACTGGCCCTCAAAGACTTCGTGCACGGGTTGCAGGAGATTGCACTGGGCACCGAATGTACGATGTTTCTGACCAATAATATGGGGGGCAATGTTTCACCTGAACAAACCATGGTCGATGGCCTGATCGAGTTAAGCGATCGAATTTACGGTTGGCGTGCGGAGAGCGACCTGCGTGTCAAGAAAATGCGCGGCGGCGCGTTCCTGCGCGGACGCCACGGCTACAAGATCACGGACGATGGCATCGTCGTGCATCCGAGAATCGAGGCGCTGCTGGCTCTGCCGTCTCGCGCCGATCAAACCAACCCCGAGATCAGACTTAGCAGCGGGAACTCGCGGCTCGATGGACTGTTGGGTGGAGGACTCCCAGGCACCTCGACAACGATGGTGCTCGGGCCTTCGGGAACGGGAAAGACCACGTTAGGGATGCAGTTCTTGAACGGCGCATCGCCGGAAGAGCCCGGTTTGTATTTTGGCTTTTACGAGACGCCGTCACGGCTGCGCGCGCGCGTAAAAAGTATGGCCCTGGCCTCGCATATTGAAACGGGTTTGGTTGAAGTCATGTGGCAGCCGCCGACCGGAGACATGGTCGACGCTTATGGGGAAAGTCTTCTCTCCGCTATTCATAAGCGCAAGGTGCGCCGGCTCTTCATTGACGGACTCAATGGGTTTCGCAACGCAGCCTCAGACGTAGAGCGCATGGGCAATTTCTTTGTCGCGCTTGTCAATGAGTTGCGGGTTCTCGGCGTCACGACTGTCTATACCCTTGAAGCTCCCGATCTGCTCGGCCCTGCGGCGCGTCTGCCGGTTGACGATGTTTCGAGCATTGCCGAAAATATGATCGCATTGCGCTTTCACGAGTGGCGGGGACGCCTACATCGAATTATTTCGATCCTGAAGATGCGAAACGGCGAGTTCAATCCCTCGCTGCACGAGTTTGCGATCGGCGAGGAGGGCATCACGATCGCGGAAACGCCTGATAGCGCAGCCGCCTTGCTCGAACACGATCGTGGTCTTAGCCAACGCACGCCCTACGTGCTCCCCGTTGGCGGGTCGCAGCCGAGCGGGGGCTGAAGATATGGCCGTCGTTCTCGTCGTCGACGACGAGTTTGGGATCGCGCTCCTCCTGAAGGATGTTCTGGAGGACGAGGGTCATCGCGTCCTGGTCGCCAACAACGGCCGGCAAGCGCTGGAGCGGGTCGCCGAGGAGGCGCCCAATCTCGTGATCACCGACTACATGATGCCTGTGATGGACGGAGCCGCGCTCTTGGATGCTCTCGAGCGCGATCCCGCGCTTGCGTCTATTCCTACCGTTGTCATGAGCTCGATGCCGGAGGCCGCCTTCGCTGAGAGAAGCCGGCACTATGCTTTCTACGTGCGCAAGCCATTCCAGATTTATGAATTTCTAGAGGCGCTTAAGCGGTTCCTTTGAATGCTTCGCCAATCCACCGCGCCGTAATGTCGCGGCGACGTGTGAAGACTCGCTCTTTGACACTGAAATTGACTTTTTCAGCTCTCCAGCTTTCGGCGCGAAGCGTTGGTTGTTGGAACGGGCACTGATAATCTGCGTTTTTTGGGCCACTGGCGAGGCTGAGGTGAGTATGGAAGCGAGCGGGAGCGCTATTAGCGCTGTGCATGACGCCGAACTGGCCGACGAGAGTCGGCGCACCTTTGCGTATCCCATGACCTTTGGCGCTACATGGATAGCGCCGGGCAGTGCGCGTTTCCGGTTTTACGCACCCTCACAAGCCGAAGTTTTCATCGAACTTGCTGGCGTTGATTTGCTCCAGCCAATGCAGCGCCGCGAAGATGGATGGTTCGAGGCGCAAGTAGAGTGCGAGCCCGGCGCGCTTTACCGCTACGTCCTGGAGGATGGCTTGCGCGTCCCCGATCCTGCCTCGAGGGCGCAGG
>JAYTRP010000304.1:0-15166 GCA_043746145.1 Hyphomicrobiales bacterium
CGCGAACACCTTGCGCGGGGCCTTGGCCGCCAGCAGGATATTGTCCTCGACCGTATGGTGTTCGAACACGGTCGGTTTCTGAAATTTGCGTCCGATACCGAGTTGCGCGATGTCGCTCTCGTCGAGCTTCGTCAGATCGTGCCGCCCTTCGAAATAGACGTCGCCGACGTCGGGCCGCGTCTTGCCGGTAATGACGTCCATCATGGTCGTCTTGCCCGCGCCGTTCGGGCCGATGATCGCGCGCATTTCGCCAGCGCCCAGGATGAGCGAAAGACCGCGCAAAGCCTTGTAGCCGTCGAAGGCGACCGCGACACCGTCGAGATAAAGCAGCGACTGCGTCAACGTTGCATTTACGGGCGCGTTCATGGCGACGTATCCGCGGCGGGCGTGGTGATGGGGCCCGCATCTTCTTTGCGTATCGCGTCTTCGAGCTTGGGGGCCCTACGTTTGAGCATCAGGCCCAACAACCCTTGAGGCAGAAACAACGTCGTGAGCACGAACAATCCACCCAGGCCGAACAACCAATATTCGGGGAAGGCGCCGGTAAAATAAGTTTTAGCGAGATTGACGACGATCGCTCCGAGCGCCGCCCCGATCAGTGTTCCACGCCCTCCGACCGCCACCCAAATGACCGCTTCGATCGAATTGGCGGGATCATATTCGCTCGGGTTGATGATCCCGACCTGGGGAACGTAAAGCGCGCCGGCGATCCCCGCGATGACCGCGGACACGATGAAGATGAAGACTTTGTAGTTCTCGACCCGATAACCCATGAACCGCACGCGGCTTTCCGCATCGCGGATCGCAATGACCGTCTTGCCGTATTTCGAGGTGACAATCGCCCGCGAAACCAGGAAGGCGAGCGCCAGCGTGATTGCCGAAATCGAGAACAGCGACGCGCGCGTGGCGTCCGACTGAACGTTGAATCCGAGAATGTCTTTGAAATCGGTCAGCCCGTTATTGCCGCCAAACCCAAAGTCGTTACGAAAAAAGGCGAGCTTGAGCGCATATGTCATCGCTTGCGTGATGATCGAGAGATAGACGCCGGTGACGCGCGAGCGAAAGGCAAACCAACCAAACAAAAACGCCAGCAATCCCGGGATCAGCACGACCAGCACCGAAGCATAGGCGAAGGAGTTGAAGCCCCACCACGTCACCGGCAGTTCCTTATAGTTGAGGAACACCATGAAGTCCGGCAGGATGGGGTTGGCGTACACGCCGCGCGTTCCAATCTGCCGCATCAGATACATGCCCATGGCATAGCCGCCGAGCGCGAAGAATGCGCCATGTCCTAACGAGAGAATGCCGCAATAGCCCCATACGAGATCGAGCGCGAGGGCGAGAATCGCGTAGCAGACATATTTGCCAAATAACGCGACGAGATAAGGCGGAAGCGAAAACGTAGAGTCTTTCGCGACCCCCAGCGCCAGCACGGGGACCATGATCGCGCTGCCGAGAACGAGCACGAGGAAAATCAGGCTCAATCGATCTAGACGCATGGCTGTCATTGTCATCAAGCCTCGACCGATCGTCCCTTGAGCGCGAACAAGCCGCGCGGTCTCTTCTGGATGAAGAGGATGATGAAGACGAGCAACAGGATTTTGCCGAGCACCGCGCCGATCACCGGCTCGAGCAACTTGTTGGCGAGGCCCAGCACCATCGCGCCGAGCAGCGTGCCCCAGAGATTGCCGACGCCGCCAAGCACGACGACCATGAAGCTATCGATGATGTAGCCCTGACCGAGGTTTGGCGAGACGTTGTCGATCTGTGAAAGCGCAACCCCGGCGATGCCGGCAATCCCAGAGCCCAGGCCGAATGCGAGCATGTCGATGCGCCCGGTCGAAATGCCCATCGATGCTGCCATGCGACGGTTCTGCGTTACGGCGCGCATGCGCAGTCCGAACGAAGTCATGCGAAGTACGACCTGCAGGGCCGCGAATACGATAATTGCGAGCGCAATGATCCAGAGCCGGCCGGCGGTGATTGACAGTCCATACCATTCGACGGAGCCGGACATGAAGTCGGGGGCGACGACAAGTCGGTTGTTGGCGCCAAAGATCGTTCGCACCAGTTGCTGCAGAATGAGCGAGACGCCCCAGGTCGCCAGCAGCGTCTCCAACGGGCGACCGTAGAGAAAACGGATGACGAGGCGCTCAATCAAGATGCCGACCAGCCCAGAGGCGATGAACGCCACGGGAAGCGAGATGGCGAGCGACCATTGCGCGAATTGCGGCGGCAGCGCGCTCTGCACGGCGAAGGTCGCATAGGCGCCGATCATCACCATCTCGCCATGCGCCATATTGATGACGCCCATGACGCCGAACGTGATCGCCAACCCGATCGCGGCCAGCAAAAGCACCGACGAGGCCGAAACTCCATAGAGAAGGTTTTGGACGACGTTCCAAATCGCGAGGTTTGTCTTGATTGATACGAGCGCTGCTTGTCCCGCCGCGGTCAGTTCGGGCGCGTTCGCTTTCGAGATCAACTCGCCGATCAGGCTTTCCGCATCCTCGCCACCGCGCTCTTTGAGCGTCTGCACCGCAGCGAGACGGTCGGGGATCGCGGCGTTCTCGTCCAGCACCCGCACGGCGGCGAGCGCCTGGCGTAAGGCCGCCGCCGCGCGTGGATCCGTCTCTTTCGCCAACGCTTTTTCCAGCGCCGGTAAAGCTTTAGCGTCGCGCGATTTGAACACCGCATTGGCGGCGTCGGCTCGCTTTACAGGATCGGGACTCGCCAGCGTCAGAGATCCCAGCGCGGCGTCGATGGCGCCGCGCACAGGGTTGTTGACGCGAACTTTTGTGAAACTGTCGGCGGAAACGCCGGTTAGCTTCTCGCCCGTGCGTGCGTTGATAAGATCGCCGGTTGCGTTCTGATAGACAAGCACATGCGCAACGGGATCGGCGAGCAATCGACCGTCCTTCAGCGCATCGAGTATCGGCGCGGCAATGGGCGCTCCGCTCGCGGCCAATTCGCCGATCGCAGTGACGGTGCTGCTGAATTTGTTATCCTGAAACTTCGCCAGGGTGTCGTCGAGCGGATCGGCCCGTCCCGGTCCCGCGACGATGACGAGCGCCACGAAGGCTAAAATGCGAAGGATCATGGGCCCGAGCGCTCGCGTTTGTTTGAGATTGGCGCATTGTTTGGGATGGGACGCCCCTCCGCCGACCGGCGAAGGGGCTTTAGTATTAAGAGCTGGAAACTGCGAGCATCAACCGCCGCACTTGCCAGTCTTCACGTTCAGGTTGCCGCAAGAAAGCGGCCTGCGCCAGTCGGCGATCAGGTCGCGTGAACCTTCGAGGTAGGGCGACCATTCCTGAGCGACCAAGGTGCCGGGCGTCTGCCAGACTGTGTTGATCAGGCCGTTCGCCTGGATTTCGCCGATGTAGACGGGCTTGGTGATGTGATGGTTGGGCATCATCGTGGAGAAGCCGCCGGTCAGGTTCGGAGCCGACACGCCGATCATGGCGTCGATCACTTTGTCCGACTCAAAGCTGCCAGCCTTCTCGACTGCCTTCACCCACATCGCGAAGCCAATCACATGAGCTTCCATCGGGTCGTTGAAAGTGCGCTTCGGGTTCTTGGTGAAATCGCGCCATTTCGCAATGTATTCTTTGTTGAGCGGCGTATCGATCGTCTGGAAATAGTTCCAGGCGGCGAGATGTCCGACCAGCGGCTTGGCGTCGAGACCTGCGAGTTCTTCCTCGCCGACCGAGAACGCGACGACGGGAATGTCGGTCGCCTTGATGCCCTTGTTGCCGAGTTCCTTGTAGAAGGGAACGTTGGCGTCGCCGTTGATCGTGGAGACGACCGCGGTCTTCTTGCCTGCCGAGCCGAACGCCTTGATCTTGGAGACTTCAGTCTGCCAGTCGGAGAAGCCGAACGGCGTATAGTTGACCATTACGTCCTCGTCGGCGACGCCCTTCAACTTCAGATAGGCGGCGAGGATCTTGTTGGTCGTGCGCGGATAAACGTAGTCGGTGCCCTCGAGCACCCAACGCTTCACCGAGCCGCCGTCTTCGCTCATGAGGTAGTCGACAGCCGGGATTGCCTGCTGATTGGGAGCCGCGCCGGTGTAAAATACGTTGCGCTCGGATTCTTCGCCCTCGTACTGAACGGGGTAGAACAGAATCGAGTTGAGCTCCTTGAACACGGGCAGCACGGATTTGCGCGAGACCGAGGTCCAGCATCCGAACACGACCGAAACCTTGTCCTTCGCGATCAGCTCCTTCGCCTTTTCAGCAAACAGGGGCCAGTTCGACGCAGGGTCAACAACGACGGCTTCAAGTTTCTTGCCGAGAACGCCGCCCTTCTTGTTTTGCTCGTCGATGAGCATCAACATGACGTCTTTCAACGTCGTCTCGCTGATCGCCATCGTGCCTGAAAGTGAATGAAGTATGCCTACTTTGATTGTGTCTTCGGCTTGGGCGGCAAATGCGCTGAGCGCAACGGCGCCCCCCACCAGCGCGCCAGTCGCGCGCAAGAATAATCGTCGAGTAACAGACATGATGGACCCCATCGTCGGCTTATGCGGGCGCAATTTTGCCCCCGTGCGGACAATGCGGGATCGCAAAGCGCGTGCCAGCGCGGAGTCGCCCCTGGCCACGCAAAGCACGGGGAATATTCCCCAGCTCTGAACAGTTTTTAGGCGCCGCGCCTCACCTCGGCGCGCGTTTTGCTAAAATTCGTTGCAGTGTGCGACGATGCATTCCCAACTGACGCGCCGTTTCCGAGACGTTTCGTTCACAACTTTGATAGATTCGCTGAATGTGTTCCCAGCGAACGCGGTCGGGAGACATCGGGTGTTCGGTGCGTTCGTCGGCATTGAGCTTTTCGGACGCGAGCGCGGCGACCACCTCGTCGGCGTTGACGGGTTTGGCGAGATAGTCGAACGCGCCGAGCTTCATGGCCAGCACGGCGGTGGCGATCGCGCCATAGCCGGTCAGGATGATCGCGCGCGCGTTCGGGTTGCGCACCTTGAGCGCACGCATCACGTCCAGGCCGCTTCCATCGGCGAGCTTGAGGTCGATCACCGCAAACGAGGGCGTGGCGGCGCTAAGCGAGGCCATCGCGTCCGCGACGCCGCTCGCGGTCGAGGTTTCGAACCCCCGCGACGACATTGCGCGGGCGAGGCGGTCACAAAAGACTTTGTCGTCGTCAACGATCAGCAGTGATTTATCAGGCGCCGTGGCAACATTTTTCAACTCGGCGTGGGCTTCCATAACGCGCCTCGATTCCCGTCTAGATGTTCCACTCGTTCCCAGGCCGCCAAAACCCAGTCTTTTCCGACGAGACCGGAAGCGTCCAGGATACCGCGACCAAAGCGCCACGCTCTGGCGCTCGGGCGTTTTCAATTTTCAACTCCGCCCCGGTGCGCTCCAGCAGCGCCTTGGCGATGAACAGACCCAGTCCGAGCCCCGCGACCGCCTCTCCATCTCCGCGGCGCGCCCCTGCGCGATCGGAGATGTAGGGCTCGCCCCATTTGCGCAAGACTTGCGGGGGAAAGCCGGGCCCGTCATCACGAATGACGATCTGAATCGTTTCCGCGCTCCAGGACCCTTCGATCGACACACTTGAACCCGCGAATCCAACTGCATTAGATACGAGGTTGTCGAGCCCGTAGATCAGTGCTGGGTTTCGTCTACTTAGCGGCTGCGCGCCTTTGCCTGCCAGCGTCGCCTTGATCTCGACGCCCTGCAGGCGATGCGGCGCGACAACTTCCTCGAGCAACGTCTCCAGCGGCACATCGTCGCGCGCCTCCGAGGCGAGTTTCCCCGGCGAGGAGAGTTTCTGGAGGATTGTCCGGCAGCGGGCAAGCTGCGTTTCCGCCAGCGCAAGATCCTCGCCGCATAGAGCCTGAAGGTCGGCCTGGGCGGCGAGCTCGTGAACGATGACCGCGACTGTCGCGAGCGGCGTGCCCAATTCATGCGCCGCCGCGGCCGCCAGACCGTCGAGTTGCGACAAATGTTGCGCCCGCGCCAATGTCAGTTCGGTGGCGGCAAGCGCGCTGGAAAGCTGTCGCGCCTCGCCGGCGACCTGATTGCCGTAGAGCGCGACGAAGCCCGCGCTGACCCCGATCGACGCCCAAAGGCCGATCTCGTAAAGCTGGGGCGGGTCCAGCGGCACGCCGTTGTAAGTCAGCTCGCTGTGAAAGAACTCAAGCGCCGTTACACATAGCAGGCTGAAGGCCAGCAGCTTGACGGTCTCGCGCCAAGGTTGCGAAACCGCCGAGATCATGATCGGGGCGAGAAACAGCACCGCGAACGGGTTGGCCAAGCCGCCGGTGAAAAATAGCAGAGCGGCGAGCTGTCCGATATCAAAGGCGAGAATCGCGGTGGCGAAATCGTCATGCAGCCGACGCCCGATCGGAAAACGCGTCGATAGATAAAGGTTGAACGCGGCGGATGCGACGACGCAGCCGAGGCTCGGCATGAACAGGAAGCCGGCGCCAAGGGCGAAATGCGCAATCAGGAGCGCGGCGAGTTGCCCAGCGCAGGCCAGCCAGCGCAAACGCACCAGCGTACCCAGACGCAACTGCGAAGCGCGTCGCCCAAAATCTTCCTCGACAATCGCGTCCAAATGATAATCTGCGCTTTCTGGGCCCTGACTACCGGGCCTAAGGGATCTTCTCATTGGGATAAACACCCCAAAGCACGACTTGTTCGATGTAACCTTTGTAACCGTCGCCCTCGACCGCACACCAAGCGCCGTCGCAACCACGCACGTTCGCGATCACGCCGGACTGAAGCGTCGCCGCCACGTCGCCGCTTTGGGCGCGGGAGAAAATCTTGAACACCTGTCCTTTTTTTCCCGGCGCGACCAAGGCGGTGCGACGTCCCGACAGCAACGAGTGCAGCACCCAACCCTCGGCGCCTTCGGAGTCGCGCACTTTTCGCCAGGTCTCGAATTCGGCGGTGATCTCGACCGGCAGCCCGGCGCGCTGAAACACCCATTTCGTCGCGTGGTCCTTCGAGGGACCCTCGCGTAGATTGACCCGGTCGGTCTTGAGGCTGGCGTATCGCGGCAGGGGCAAGCCGGTCGCCGACCCCGCCGCATCCGCCGCCGCGCCCGTGACGCAGAGAAGGTAGGCGCCTAGAATCACCGCGAGCCGCAGGCCCCGTGCAATGCGCGTATGAGATTCAACTTCGCTCATTCAGGTCCCCCGCGGCATGACTCCCTCGATGAGGGGTCATCCTTGTCTTTGCCCCGCCATCTGGTAGAGAGGCCACGGCGTCCGTAGGCGTTGGGGCGGTTAAGCGCCATGCCTACGAAATGATTTGCCGCAGGCGTGTTGACGGGCCGTAAAGCACGCTGGCGCTGCGCGACATATTCCATGCCCGTCTCTGGAGCATGCCCGACTCTGGAGAGTTTCGGTAAGGAGGGTGGCGACGCTCATGTCCAAAAAGAAACCGTTTGTTCTCGTCACCCGCCGGTTACCCGAATCGGTCGAAACTCGCATGCGGGAGTTGTTCGACGCGCGGCTGAACCTCGACGACAAGCCGATGACCGAGGCTGAGATTGTCGAGGGCATGCGCGAAGCCGACGTCCTGGTGCCCACAATCACCGATGCGATTAACGCAGGTGTGATCGCACAGGCCGGCGAAAATTTGAAGCTGATCGCGAATTTCGGCAATGGCGTCGACCATATCGATGTCACCTCGGCGCTGAGGCGGGGCATTACGGTGACGAATACGCCCGGCGTGCTGACGGAAGACACCGCCGATATGACGATGGCGCTGATTCTCTCGACCGCGCGTCGCCTTGTAGAAGGCGCCCAACTGATCCCGGAGGGACAGTGGCAGGGCTGGTCGCCAACCTGGATGCTGGGGCGGCGGATCACGGGAAAACGCCTGGGGATCGTCGGCATGGGCCGAATCGGTCAGGCGGTGGCGCGCCGCGCCCGCGCTTTCGGGCTGTCGATCCACTACCACAATCGCCGACGCGTCGCCCCGCAGATCGAGGAGGCGCTCGAGGCGACCTACTGGGAATCGCTGGATCAGATGCTGGCGCGGATGGACTTCATTTCCATCAACTGCCCGCACACGCCGGCGACCTATCATCTGCTATCGGCCCGCCGGCTCAAATATCTGCGCCCCGAAGCGATTCTCATCAACACCGCGCGCGGTGAAATCGTCGATGAGAACGCGCTGACTCGGATGCTGGAGAACGAGGAATTATCCGGGGCCGGTCTCGACGTTTTCGAGTACGCGCCTGCTGTGTCGGACAAGCTGGTCGCCTTGGCGAAGAGCGGCCGGGTGACGCTGTTGCCGCACATGGGCTCTGCGACCGAGGAGGGCCGCGCCGACATGGGCGAGAAGGTGATCATCAACATCAAGACGTTCATGGACGGGCACCGCCCGCCGGATCGGGTGTTGCCGAGTATGCTGTGAGGCGGGGCGCTTGGTCAGGCCTCGCGACTATCCCCCCGCAAAACTATGCGGGGCCGGGCTGATCACGGTGGCGGAACCGTTCGATATTTGCATGACGGCGAGACCACGGTCGTTGGGGCCGTCGGGGCGGAAGCGGAATACGCCATCGGCGCCGTTGAAGCCGGATGCATTGGTGAGCACCGAGTCGCGGAACGCCTGCCCGCCCTGGGTGCGCGCGAGCGCCGCGACGAGCGACACGGAATCGTAGGACAAGGTCGCCAATCGCGGGGGATCGTTGTTGAACTTGGTCCGGTAGCGCTTGGCGAAGGCGGCGAAACCGGCGCTCTCCGGGGCGGCGTACCAGGCGCCTTGCAAGGCGGGCAGGGCCGCCACCCGGGGATCGTTCCAGACTCCCGTTCCCAGCACCTGCGCCTTGACGCCGCTGGATCCCAGCGCCGTCGCGACGGCCGACATCCCCTCCGCCTGTTCGGGAATGAACAGCGCATCGATCGGGTCTTTCACATTGGCGAGGTCCTGAAATGCGCTCGCCGGCTGACCTGGGGGATAGCGCAGCACCTTGACGACGCGCGCATTGAGCTTGGCCGCATGCGTTTCGAATTCCGCCACGGCCACATTCGCGTAATCG
Organism: Hyphomicrobiales bacterium; assembly: GCA_043746145.1. Lineage (GTDB taxonomy): Bacteria > Pseudomonadota > Alphaproteobacteria > Rhizobiales > Beijerinckiaceae > Roseiarcus. The sequence continues at coordinate 9,013 of JAYTRP010000304.1, forward strand.
CTCTGCGGCGCCAACACGACGAACGACGTTTTTCCGTGCGAGGCGGCGTAATCGACGATCCGGTCGACGTAGGACTCGATCAGGAAGGATAGCAGGTACACCCCCGGCGAGGCGACGCTCGCGTCGGTCGAAAACGCGATCACCGGGCGGTTGGCGCTTTTGGCGACCCGCGCGACCTCGCGCACATCGGGCGCGAACAGAGGCCCCAGGATGATTTCAGCGCCGGCCGCGATTTCTGCTTGAGCGGCCTGCGTCGCGCCCTCTGGAGTCGACCGGTCGTCAAGCAGCATCACGGTAATCTGATCGGCGCCGCCGTCGTCGAGCGCGAGGCGGGCGGCGTTGGCGAGTGTCTGGCCGATCAGGCTCGGGGCGCCGTTCTGGGTGAGCGGCAGAATCAGCCCGACCCGCACCGGACCCGTGCCAATGCTCTGTCCAACCGGCGCACCGACATTGGCGCTCAACGGCTGGGAGCCAAGCGGCTGCGACTGCACCTGCGGAACGGGCGCGCCTATCGGAGGCGGATCGTTCACGGCGCCCAGACCCGTCGAGTTGCAGGACGCCAGCAGGGGCGCTGCCAGCAAGAGCAGCGCCAGCCCGCTGAGCCGGGAGCGCAGCCAGGCGGAGGGAGCGCCATTTATCATTGAATTCCCCATGGTCGGCAGCGGGATTAACCCCACAATACTAGACCCACGGCGGCGGCGGGACCAGCGATTCGAATTTCTGGCCAAGGTCACGCGAGTTTGTATGTCCTTGTGGCATTTTGACCGCACGGGCTAACCCGAATAGGATCGGTCTCCGGCTCGCCTCGCAGCCCGGCGAGAACGTTTTCCCGAAATGACCCGGCCTATTCATTTCATCAAACAGACGCCTGCCACCAAAGAGGCGCCTGTCAAAGAGCAGCGCGGCTACCACGCGCTGGGCGCCTTTGCGCGTGTCGAGCGTCGCCCGCCCGCGCTCTACGTGGTTTCGACACCGATTGGCAATCTTGGCGATATCACGCTGCGAGCCTTGGAGACGCTTGCGGGCGCGGATGTAATTTATGCCGAGGACACACGGGTTTCACGCAAGTTGCTGGACCATTACGGCATCGAAACGCTGTTGCGCTCCTACCACGAACATAATGCCGAAGCCGCGCGTCCCGAAATCCTGGAGCGTCTCGCCTCCGGCCAGGCTGTCGCGCTGATCTCTGACGCTGGCACGCCGCTGATCTCCGATCCCGGCTACAAACTGGCGGTCGAGGCGATCGCGGCGGGCTTTCGCGTCTTTTCGGCTCCTGGCGCTTCCGCGCTGCTCGCAGCCCTGGCGAGCGCGGGCTTGCCGACCGATCGGTTCTTTTTCGAAGGCTTTCTCCCCCCTAAAAGCGGCGCCCGGCGCACGCGAATCAACGAGCTTGCGGCGATCGAAGCGACGCTTGTTTTCTATGAGGCCCCAGGCCGGCTCGCCGAATCGCTGGCCGACCTCGCGCTTGAGCTTGGCCCCCGCGCAGCCACGGTCGCGCGCGAACTGACCAAGTTCTACGAGGAGACCCGGCGTGGGCCGCTCGACGAGCTTGCGGCGCATTATGCAGCGGCCGACACGCCACGGGGCGAAATCGTCGTGGTGGTCGGGCCGCCAGCAGCGCGGCCAAAGCTCGAGCCGGAAGACATCGACCAGCAATTGCGGGAGGCGCTGGCGACGGCTTCCGTAAAAGACGCGGCTGCGGCGGTAGCCGCGCGCTGCCGGCTGCCCCGCCGCGACGTCTACGCCCGCGCGCTGATCCTGTCCGCGGAGCGCGTCACCCCTCGGGAACGCAAGTGACGGCCCGCACGCAAACTCGCCGGCGCGCGCATCGATTTGGCCTGCGCGCGGAAACGCTCGCCGCGATCTGGCTCACTGCTAAAGGGTATCGCGTGCTGGCGCGCCGGTATCTCGTCAAGGGCGGCGAAATCGACTTGGTGGTCGCGCGCGGCGACACGATCGCCTTCGTCGAGGTCAAGGCTCGCGAAAGCCTCGAAGACGCTTTGTCGTCGATCCACGAAATAAAAAGACGTCGCATTTCCAAGGCGGCGCGAGTCTGGCTGACGCGCAATCCGTGGGCGGGAGCAGGCTTGACGCTTCGCGGCGACGCGGTGTTCGTCAGCCCATGGCGACTTCCGCGTCACGTCGTGGCGGCCTATATGCTGACCATCGACTAAGGGGCGAACGATAGATGGCACTTAACGTCGCGATTCAAATGGACCCGATCGAGAGGATCCGGATCGCGGGCGACTCGTCGTTCGCGCTGCTGCTCGAAGCCCAGGCCAGAGGGCACGAGATCCATTATTATACGCCCGACCGCATGAGCCTGGATGGCGCGGCCGTGATTGCCTGGACGCAGCCGTTGAGCGTCAAGGACGCTCAGGGCGAGCATTTCACGCTGGGCGAATCGCGCCGCCGCGATCTCAGCGAGTTTGACGTGGTGCTGCTGCGCCAGGACCCGCCGTTCGATCTCGCCTACGTCACGACGACGCATTACCTCGAGCGAATTCATCCCAAGACCCTGGTGGTGAACGACCCTCGCGCCGTTCGCGACGCGCCGGAAAAACTGTTCGTGATGGATTACCCCGAGCTGATGCCGCCAACCCTAGTCACGCGCGACCGTCAAGAGATCGAGGCGTTCCGAGCCAAGCATGGCGCCGCTGTGATGAAGCCGCTGTATGGTAATGGCGGCGCGGCCGTGTTCAAGGTCGATGTGAAAGACATGAATTTCGGTTCGCTGTTCGACCTGTTCTCGACAATGTCTCGTGAGCCCTGGGTCGTGCAGAAATTCTTGCCGCAGGTGGCGCTTGGCGACAAGCGGATCATTCTGGTCGACGGCGAGCCGCTCGGCGCGGTCAACCGCGTTCCCGTCGGCGACGACATCCGCTCGAACATGGTGCGCGGAGGCGCCGCGCGCGAAACCGACCTTACCGTTCGAGAACGCGAGATTTGCGCCCGGATTGGCCCCGAGTTGAAGCGGCGCGGGTTGATCTTCGTCGGCATCGACGTGATCGACGGCTTCCTCACCGAGATTAACGTAACGTCGCCGACCGGCCTGCGCGCCATCCAACGGCTTGGCGGTCCCAACCTCGCCGCCGCGATCTGGGACGTGATCGAAGCCAAGCGCCGCGGCGTTGCTTCAGAGAGCCGTGGCGCTAAGTCCGATCGCGGCAGCGTGGAATCCGACCTCCACGGCGCCGGGCCATGAAAGCTTCGCCCGAGGCGTCGGAACTAGCGCTCGGACGACGGCAAAAAGCGCGGCCTGACGCTGGGCGCGCGGGAAGCCAACGCGCGGCGCTGGAAGAGGCGCTTGCGGGTGCGCGGCGCGCGGCGTCCGACGAGGCGACGTTCCGCAATGCGGCGATTGCAATCCTGAGCGATACGCTCGATCAGGGTCACATCGAAGCGCGCACGATCCTGGACGAGCACGGACATGGACGCGCTTGCGCTGCGTATCTGAGCGATGTCGAGGACCAAATGATCGCCGCGCTTTATGCGGTGATGAGGCGGCATAATCCGGAGAGTTCGGAGGGTCTCTGCATCGTCGCGGTGGGCGGCTACGGGCGCGGATTGCTTGCGCCGGGCTCCGATATCGACCTGCTGTTCCTGCTCGCCAATCCTAAAAACGTGGCCGCGAAGAAGATCGTCGAGACCATTCTCTATGTGCTGTGGGACCTGAAGCAGAAGGTCGGCCATTCCACTCGCACCATCGACGAATGCCTTGCTCAGGCGCGCGCCGACATGACCATCCGCACTGCGGTGCTGGAAGCTCGGATGCTTGCTGGCGTCGAAGCGTCGTTCGATCGCATGCGGAGCCGATTCGAGAAGGAGATCGTCGCCAAGACCGCCAGCGAATTCGTGTCCGCCAAGCTTTCCGAGCGCGAGAAGCGCGTCAAGCGAGCGGGCGAATCGCGCTATCTGGTCGAGCCTAACGTCAAGGAGGGCAAGGGTGGCCTGCGCGACCTCAACACCTTGTTCTGGATCGCGAAATACGTTTACCAAGTTCGGAATCCGCAAGACCTCGTCGCAGTCGGATTGTTTTCTCCCGGCGAACTCGCGCTGTTTCGTCGCTGCGAGGATTTTCTCTGGTCGGTGCGCTGCCAGTTGCACTTCCTGACCGATCGGGCCGAGGAGCGGTTGAGTTTCGATCTGCAACGCCCGATTGCGCAAAAGCTCGGCTATTCCGATCGCGCGGGCCAGAGCGACGTCGAACGTTTCATGAAGCACTACTTCCTGGTCGCCAAGGATGTCGGCGATCTCACCGCGATCGTCTGCGCGGCGCTGGAGGAACGGCATGCTAAACCCGCCCCCCGGCTCGATCGCCTGCTCAGCCGACTGCGTCGCAGGCCAAAGACCGTCGCCGACGCGGTCGACTTCCGGGTCGACAACGACCGCATCAACGTGGTCGACGCTGACGTGTTCGAGCGCGATCACGTCAACCTGATCCGGCTCTACTGGGTCGCCGACCGCTCCGGGCTCAGCATCCATCCCGATGCGACGCGGCTGGTGACGCGCTCGCTGAAACGTATCGATGCCCACTTGCGCACCGACGCCACGGCGAATCGCCTGTTTCTGGAAGTGCTCACCTCGCGCCGCTCGCCCGAGACAGCGCTAAGGCGCATGAACGAGGCGGGCGTGCTCGGTCGCTTCATCCCTGAGTTTGGCCGGGTTGTCGGGCTGATGCAATTCTCGATGTATCACCATTACACCGTCGACGAGCATCTGTTGCGCACAGTGGGAATTCTCAGCCAGATCGATGCGGGACGGCTCGCCGAGGAGCTACCGCTCGTCATCGAGATCATGCCCCATATCGTGCATCGCACCACGCTCTATGTCGCGGCTTTCCTGCACGACATCGCCAAGGGACGGCCCGCGGACCATTCGATCGCCGGCGCTGAAGTCGCGCGCAAGCTTTGCCCGCGGCTGGGTCTCTCGCCCGCCGATACCGAGCGGGTCGCCTGGCTGATCGAGCAACACCTGACCATGTCGAACATGGCGCAAGGCCGCGACCTCTCCGATCCGAGCACGGCGGAGGCGCTGGCCTCGACCGTCCAGACGCTCGAGGGCCTGCGCCTGCTGCTCGCGCTGACCGTGTGCGACATCCGCGCGGTCGGTCCGGGCGTCTGGAACGGCTGGAAGGGCCAGCTTTTGCGCAATCTTTATTGGGAAACAGAGATTGTGCTCGGCGGCGGTCATTCCCAGATCGACCGAAAACTGCGCGTCGCCGCTGCGCAGGAAGCGCTGCGCCGTGCCTTGCCGAATTGGTCGGACCCGGAATTTGAAGCCTATGCGGCGCGCCATTATCCCGCTTATTGGCTCAAGGTCGATTTGGCGCGGCAGGTTGCGCACGCCAAGCTACTCTACGGAATGGCGACCGAAGTGCGCTCGCTGGCCACGGAAGTGGGCACCGACGTGTTCCACGGCGTCACGGAATTGACCGTCGTGGCGCCTGATCACCCGCGGCTGCTTTCCATTGTCGCTGGCGCTTGCGCGGCGACGGGCGGCAACATCGTCGACGCGCAGATCTTCACGACCACGGATGGGCTCGCGCTGGACACGATTTTTGTCTCCCGCGCCTTCGATCTCGACGAGGACGAACTGCGCCGGGCCGGACGCATCGCACGCGCGATCGAACAGGCGTTGCGCGGTGAAATCCGCGTCAGCGACCTCTTGTCGGCAAAGACAGGTCGAGACGCGCGCGTGGGCGCCTTCGCCATCGAGGCCGAAGCGCTGGTCGACAATAGTCTTTCGAACCGATACACGGTTCTTCAAGTGTCCGGCCTCGATCGACTGGGGTTGCTCTACGAATTGACGTCTGCGTTGTTTAAGATGAACCTGAATATAGGCTCGGCGCATATCGTCACGTTCGGCGAAAAGGCGGTCGATTCGTTCTATGTGACGGACTTGACCGGCGCCAAGATTGTTTCGCCCTCCCGCCAAGCTGCGATCAGGCGTCATCTCATGGCGATCCTGAATGGCGAGCGTTCCTAAACGACATTTCGCCAGCGCTTGATTTTTATACGGCGACCGCTGATATCGGGCCGGAAACAGCAGGGATGCTCACCACTATGAACGACACGAACCAGGGGCAAGAATCGACGAGCGAAACGCCGCCCGCGGGTCAGCCCGAGGCCGACGGCTTCGCCGTAATCGAAAA
>JAYTRP010000305.1:0-5104 GCA_043746145.1 Hyphomicrobiales bacterium
GGATTGCGCAGATTGTACCTACCTGCAGCCGATGTCGGACGGCGCAATCAGTCCGGGCCCTCAACGACGTTGCGCCAGGCCGACGCCAGATCGGCCGGCGGCGCGGCATCGAAATCCAGCGGTTCGCCTGTCACCGGGTGGACGAAACCGAGCCGCGTCGCATGCAGTGCCTGCCGCACCATGCCGAGCGCGGGGCGGCCGCCGTAGACCGCGTCGGCGACCAGCGGGTGCCCGCGCGAGGCCAGGTGAACGCGGATCTGGTGCGTGCGGCCGGTGTGGAGCTTGCAGCGCAGCGCGCTGAAGCCGTCGGCCCGGGCAATCGCCACGATGTCGGTGCGCGCCGGCTTGCCCGAACCGACGATCGCCATGCGCACGCGCGACTGCGGGTCGCGGCCGATCGGCGCGTCGATGCTGAACTCCGCCGGTCGCACCTCGCCGTGCGTGATGGCGAGGTACTCACGCTGCACCTCGCGCGCTGCGATCGCACGCGACAGCGCCGTCAGCGCAGGCAGCGTCTTGCCGACGACCATCAGGCCGGAGGTGTCCTTGTCGAGTCGATGCACGATTCCTGGCCGTTTCACGCCGCCCACGCCGGAGAGAGTATCGCCGCAATGATGGACTAGCGCGTTGACTAGCGTGCCCGTGGAGTGGCCAGGCGCTGGATGCACCACGAGCCCCGCCGGCTTGTCGATAACGATCAGATACTCGTCCTCGAACACGACATTGAGGGGAATGTCCTCCCCGACAATCAACGTATCCTCGGGCGGCGGCGCGACGATTTCCACCTTGGCTCCCGCAGGCGCTTTGCGCGCGGGATCACGAATTTCGACGCCGTTGATCGTCACCTCGCCCGCTTCGATCAGCGCTTTCAACCGCGTGCGGGAAAGCGTGAGCCCTCGGGCGTCCGCGGCCCGGCTCAGGAAGCGATCGAGCCGGTCGCCGCCCTCCTCAGCGCCGACCTCGAATAGATGCGTCTCGGCGACCGCCGCCGCGCTCACGTGGCTTCACGCGTGCGCCGACGCGTTCGCGTTGGCGCCGCGTCGGCCGGTGGCGGCGAGACCAGCGGGCCGAGCGCCGCAACGATCAATTCCTGGGTCGGCCGCGGGCCGGGAACATGCAAATCGAGCGCACGCCGCATTGCCGAGACATGCTGCGGCTTGTTGCCGCAGCAGCCGCCGACAATCCGCGCGCCCGAATCGATCGCCAGTCCGGCATAGGTCGCCATCAGTTCGGGCGTGCCAGAATAATGGATATGCGCGCCATGCCATTGCGGCACGCCGGCATTGGCTTTCGCGATCACGATCGCTCCCGGACGCGTCTCTGTCATGCCGAGGATCGAGACGAGCAGGTCCGAGGCGCCGACGCCACAATTGGCCCCGAACGCCATCGGCGGCGTGTCGAGGTTTTCGAACATTTCCGCATAGGCGGCGGGAGTGAGCCCCATCATCGTGCGCCCTGCCGTGTCGAAGCTGGCTGTTGCCGCGAACGGCATGTCGAGCCGGGCCGCCGCCCGCGACGCGGCGCGAATTTCCTCCGGCGCTGACATGGTCTCGATCCAGACAACATCCGCGCCCCCTTCCTTCAAACCCTCGATTTGCTCGGCAAAAATCTCGACCGCCTCGTCTTCGGTCAATGGTCCCAGCGGCGCCAGCAGATCGCCGGTGGGGCCGACTGAGCCCGCCACCACAACCGGGCGCCCCGCCTTGTCGGCAACTGCACGTGCATTTTGAGCCGCAAGCCGGTTCAACTCGCGCGCCCGCGTTTCAAGACCATGCAGCATGAGCCGCCGCCCGTTTCCGCCAAAACTGTTTGTCAGGATGATGTCGGCGCCGGCGTCGACGAACGACTGATGCAGCGCCCGGATCTTGTCCGGCTGCTCGGCGTTCCAGAGCTCCGGATTATCACCCGAGACAAGCCCGACTTCGAACAGGTTGGTGCCCGTTGCGCCGTCCGCGAGAAGGGGGCGGCCTTGCGCCAAAAGCTCTCTCAACATGGCGTTTCCTCGAGTTCTGGCCGGCCGGAAGCGCTGACATAGAGCCGCACGCCACGCCCGGCAACCGGAGAGCTTGATTCCCCGTCGCGCGCCGCCTAGGTTAATTAAATCGATCGCGGCCTAAGACTTGGCGGCGCTGACAAAGAAGGCGTTCCGACTACTCTACCCTCTATCGATCAACCAACTCTGCGCGTCGCGCAGGCAGTCTAACCGACCAGATGGAAGTATACATGGCTCAGGGAACCGTGAAGTGGTTCAACGCCACAAAGGGATACGGATTCATCGCGCCGGATGACGGCGGCAAGGATGTTTTTGTCCATATCAGTGCAGTGGAGCGCGCGGGGTGGCGCGAGCTCAACGAGGGTCAGAAGGTCAACTTCGAAGTCGTGGCCGACAAACGCACCGGCAAGTCTTCGGCGGGAAATCTGACGGCGGCCTAATCTCCGTCCAAATCCCGAAATAGGCGAGCAGCCCCGGCGACAACGCCGGGGCTTTTGCGTATCCTAGACGCTAAAGCAACGGGGGAAACCATGGCGGACGCGCGCTCGGATACGTTTCTTGGTCTCGATATCGGCACCTCATCGGTAAAAGCTCTGCTTATCGATGCCCAGCAGCGCGTTGTCGCGGAGACCTCGGCGGCGTTGGATGTCTCCCGGCCGCATCCGCTCTGGAGCGAGCAGAACCCCGAAGACTGGGTTGAAGGTGTCGAAGCGGCGGTGCAAGCGCTGCGGCGTCACGCGCCCGACGCGTTCCGGCGGCTCGCCAGCATTGGCCTTTCCGGCCAGATGCACGGCGCGACCTTCGTCGATGGCTCGGGCCGCGCGCTGCGCCCCGCCATTCTTTGGAACGACGGGCGCTCGTTCGCCGAATGCGCCGAACTCGAGCGCCGCGTTCCCGATTTCCGCCGCCGCGCGGGCAATCTGGCGATGCCTGGCTTTACCGCGCCCAAGGCGCTGTGGGTCGCCGCACACGAGCCTGGTGTGTTCAAGGCGACCGTGCGCGTTCTATTGCCGAAGGATTTCGTGCGCCTGCGCCTCTGCGGCGACGCCGTGTCGGAAATGTCGGACGCTTCGGGCACGCTCTGGCTCGACATCGCTGGCCGACGTTGGGACGAGGACCTGCTCGCCGCGACCGGGCTCAATCTCTCGCACATGCCGCGTTTGGTCGAAGGGTCCGCAGTCTCCGGCGTGCTCTCTCCCGCGATTGCGGCGTCGTGGGGTCTTGCGGGCCGGGAAATCCCGATCGCGGGCGGGGGCGGCGACAACGCGGCCTCGGCGGTCGGCGTCGGCGCGGTTGGTCCCGGCGAGGGTTTCGTCTCGCTCGGCACCTCGGGAGTCGTGTTCAGCGTCACCGACCGATACGTCAGCCTGCCCGAGCGCACGTTGCACGCGTTCTGCCACGCGTTGCCAGGCCGCTGGCACGGCATGGCGGTGATGCTCTCCGCCGCGGCGTCGCTGAGTTGGGTCGCCAATCTAATCGGCCGCGGCGACGCGGTCGGCGAATGCGCCGATATGGCCGAACGTTTCGCCCGCAATTCCGAGGCGGTGAAGGTTGCGCCGATCTTCCTGCCCTATCTCAGCGGCGAGCGGACGCCGCATAACGACCCCGCCGCGACAGGAATTTTAGCAGGGCTCACGTCCGCCCATGGCGCGGACGCGCTGATCTACGCCGTGATGGAGGGGGTCGCGTTCGCCTTTGCCGACGGCGTCGACGTGTTGCGCGAGGCGGGCGCCGCGCCAGTCACGCCGCTGATGGTCGGCGGGGGGGCGCGTTCGGGCTTCTGGGGCCAGTTGATCGCCGACGTCGCGGGCCTCGACATCGACGTCGCCGCCGGGGCCGAAGCGGGCGCGGCGCTAGGCGCGGCGCGACTCGGGATGCTCGCGGCGAACGCGGGCGACGAGCGCACCATCTGCGCGCGACCTGCGACGCAGCGCCGGTTCACGCCAGACACGGGGCGTGGGGCGCGGCTCGCGCCGCGGTTGAAGCGGTACCGCGCGCTCTATGCAGCGGAGAAGGCCGCGCGGTGAGGCGCGGTCGCCCTAATGAGATTTTGCCTTCGCGTGAAATCTTGCGCGCCGCACAAAGGGCCGTATCAGCCCGATGAGCCGGCCTTACAGTTCCGAGCGAGGAGTTCGCCGGACCCGACGGGCCACCACGCGCCCGGCGCGGCGGTGTAGGAAGCGAGTATCAGAAATTGATCGTCGCCCTCGACGCGAACGCCGGCCGCCATGATTGTCAAATCCCGTCGGTCGGTGACCTTGTCGGCAAGACCCTCGGCGGCAAGCCGAAACGGCTCGATATTCGAAAGATCGGTTCCCCGGATGCGCGTCCCCCAGAACATCGAATGGGGAACCACCGCGCCGATTTGCGCCCATTTGCCGATCGGAATCATCGGCGCAGCCGCCACGAGCATGTGCCGGGCGAACGGTAGCAGGCAACCCACGTGGATATGAAGCTGGTCCTGGCTCCGCACGATAGCGGAATTGGCGACAAGCGCGATTTCGTCGCGCTTTGGCGTCCGTCCGTCCGCGCTTTTGAGGAACGATCGCGCACGCCAAGCGGCGTCGAAATAGTTCGGCGCTCCAACAGACTGTAGGTAGGGGTCCTCAACGCCGACGATCTCTCGCGTCGGAGACACGATCAGGTCGTGCAACAGCGGCGGGCGCAAGACAACGTAGCCGCGTTCCTCGCCGCCGGAAAGATCGACCGCGAGGCACGGAAGAGCAGCGCCCGTCAGTTGGTAGTCGGCGACGCAAGCCCGCACAACTTGCCGCAGCGCCTGCCGATCGATTCCGACCGCGAATGTTGCGAACGCCGTTACCGAGACCACTCCGACGGCGATTACGAGAATCCGCGCTCTCTTCATGCCGTACTTCGTTCCGCGTACCAGGTCGCCAGCTAAAGCACGATCCGCTCGGCTTGGTCGAGCCTTACCTGCTCGTTGCGGCGATCGTCCAGTCGAGTGATGCGCGCGCTCCCGTGCGCCGTCGTCGGCTTGCGCCTGCGGCCGATAAATTCTCAAATGCGCTTCTTCGCGAACGGCTAACGCGCGACCCCGTTTCTGCGGTCTCCGCTTAACGCTTCCTGCACAGCACGGCGTTATGGTCGCGG
>JAYTRP010000306.1:0-1543 GCA_043746145.1 Hyphomicrobiales bacterium
GCGATGAATAGCCAAAGCCAATTTGCCGCCGTTTGAACCGAGGTTCAGTTTGCCGTGATCGCGAGCGTTCAGGGTTCCAGAGGCGCCGTGCCGCCCAGACCCAGCGATCTCTGCACCATCACCGTGTCGGTCCAGCGCCCGAATTTGAAACCGACCTGCGGCAGGAAGCCAACTTTGCGGAAGCCGAACTGCTCGTGGATCGCGAGCGACGCTTCGTTGGCCGCGTCGATATAACCGATCATCTGGCGAAAGCCGGCCGCCGCGCAGGCGTCGACCAGCGCCTCCATCAACCGCTTGCCCAGGCCCCGGCGAACGTGGTCCTGATGAATGTAGATCGAATGCTTGACGGTGTAGCGATAGGCGGGCCGCTTGCGGAACGGCACGGAATAGGCGTAGCCGAGCACCACCCCGCCCTGCTCGGCCACGATATGGGGCATCTTGCGGCTGTGCATGGATTTGCGGCGACGCTTGATGTCGTCGGCGTCGGGGGTGTCGATGCCCCCCTCCTGGCGCGGGTCCACGCCCTTGGCGATATGATGCAGATAAATCGCCAGCATCGCCGGCACGTCCGAATCCCGGGAATTGCGAACGATCACGGCGGCGCTACGGTCTGCGATCTCGTCCATCGGGCTCCCGCTCTCGACTGCGTTGAGTCCTTCACCATAGAACCCGGTCCGGCGCAACGGCGCCAAAACGGGAAACCCTAGCGCGACGATCCCGCAATTTTGCATTGCAGCATAGCCGGAAACGGGCGACGCGAGCGGGATTTATCATATAAGTTGTTGAAATGCAACAATTTTAGAAAATTTCGAACCGGTCCCAAATTTATCCCGGCGACATATTGCGCTGCGGGATACATATTTGTTGTCTATCATACCTATGTACAGCGTCGCACGGTGTGCGGTTGAACGGGAATTAAGCGCGTCGGCTTCGTTTCCTGTGTGGCTGGCGCCACGACGAAGAAGTCCATTCCGGATCACCTCCCTGCGGCGTTGGCCGTCTCGCGGGCGGCGGTGATCGCAAAGGAGCGCATATGATGAAGACCCTGACTGTCGCCGCCGCGTTTGCGCTGGCTCTCGCTTCGACCGCCTCGGCGACGGATCATGCCCAGCTCATGCGGCAGGTCCGCAGCTTCAAACCGATGGCCGGCTTCAACGTCGTGATCGGCGGCGCGCGGTTCGTCGGCTATTTCACCCCCGGCCCGGGGCGTTGCGACGTGACGGTGTTTCAGGCCGCCGCCGACGACGAGGCGCTGAGCGTCGCGCCGCGCCGCATGGTGCTCCAGATCGCGGCGGGCGGGCGCAACGAACTCGACGCCGGCCCCGACGCGGCGCTCGCCATCGCCTGCACCGGCGACGCTGACGCGCTCAAGCTCGCCCCGCAGGCCAGGCTGCGCGCCGCAAAGCTTTAGAGCGGTTACCGTCCAAGTTGATCCACCGTCATTGCCGTCATTGCGAGCGCAGCGAAGCAATCCACGTTTCCGCCGAGCCGAGCCTTTCCGATTAGCCGACGATCTCGGCGAGATAGATGGCTTCGCTGCGCT
>JAYTRP010000307.1:0-1541 GCA_043746145.1 Hyphomicrobiales bacterium
ATGCAGGAGAACAACCGCTGTCTCGGACCGAATAACATTTGGAAAGCTTCTCCCTGTAGAACGTGTTTACGACGTTACGGAATGAAACATTGAACAGAGCCGCTGGCGACGACCGCACGCAGCGCAGCGAACCGCTGGCGGCGATTGCATGGCTGAGCAAAAGCGATTTTGCGCGCGCCCGCTTGCGCTCGAACGGATTTTCGCTTTGTCGCCAATATGCCGATTTCGTCATGGAGAGAGATGCGCGTCAATTGACCCTGGGCATGGCGGGCGTCGCCGTACCGGTGCAGGAAGTGGCGCTTTGGGCGTTTGAATCTTGGACGCGATTGACCGGCGCCGGTTTCGATCTAACCAGTCTGGACGCGTTCGCCGCCCATTGGCGATGGCGGATGGGGCGCCCGAGCGCCGCGGCGCGCGGTTGGCTCGGCGACCCCGATGCGGGCGAGCGCGGCGCGGTGGAAGTGGCCGACGTGCAATGGATCGTGTTCCGACCGGAGCCTTTCCTGCGTTGGTGCGAACAGGCGACGGGGTCGATAGCTTTCGCGGCGGCGAGCCTCGACGTTTACGCCACCCACGTCGTCGAATGCTGCTTGCCCTCGAAAGGGCGGGTTTTGCGTTCGCTCGCCATCTCCGCCTGAAAATCGCGCGCGCTGGTGGAGGTGCGCCCGAACAAGGCGCGCCGTTGCGCCGATGTCGTGACAATGAACGGATAGCGGGCGCGCAACGCGCTGCGATTGGCCAGACAATCGTAACCCATCAGCGCGGTAGGTTTGGCCATCGGCGGATAGGGCCTGGCGGGCGCCCATTCCACACAACCCCCCAGTCGACGGAAAGCTGCTTGATATTCCAACTTGCAGGCCGCCGTCATGAAGTCGGCGTTAAAATGATCGTCGGCGATATGGGAAAGGGTCATGGTCAAGAGTGTCAGGAAGGGATGCGCTCTGGCGGAGGGCAATCGGCTGACTTGTCGCGACGAATCGACGATTACCTGGCCCGCCCGCAGCCTCGGCAGAATGATATCGGGAAAGACTTTCGCGACCGGCAAATAATGCTCGGGTCGCCATGCCACGTGTATGCGGATCGAGCTGGCGATTTCGCCGTCAATATATGCGCCGAACAGCCAGACATTCGCCACCTCGTCCTCAGCGTCGTGGAACATACCCGAGGGATCTTCGCCAATCGACCCATCGCGACGATAGGCCTCATAACGATCTCTGAAGATAATGTTTTTGTCTTCCGCCGTATCCGCACGACGATATTCCACCCGCTTCATGAAATGCAAAATACGATCTGACATTGTTGTCTCTGATAGATCGTCCAAAACTAACCGCCCCCGGCCACTATCTCGATAGATAGCGATTTTAAGCAATTAAACGTTGGGAGCGCCAGAGAAATTCAGGAATCGTTAACAATAACTCGAGGTCAGGGTTAAGCCGCGATCAGCCCCCTCAACGGCGCCACGCCGGAAGTCTCGGGAAACACCACCCGCGCCAGCGCCTCCCCCGATAGCCCCAGATGGTCGGCCAGCAGCCCTTTCAGCA
>JAYTRP010000308.1:0-15108 GCA_043746145.1 Hyphomicrobiales bacterium
GTATTTGTTCACGCGGGCGAAGGTCGCCAGCGAGTTGATCAGGCCGATGTTCGGGCCTTCCGGCGTCTCGATCGGGCAGATACGACCGTAATGCGTCGGGTGCACGTCGCGCACTTCGAAGCCCGCGCGCTCGCGCGTCAGGCCGCCCGGGCCAAGCGCGGATAGACGACGCTTATGGGTGATCTCGGACAGCGGATTGGTCTGATCCATGAACTGCGAGAGCTGCGAAGAGCCGAAGAACTCGCGCACGGCCGCGGCCGCGGGCTTCGCGTTGATCAGGTCCTGCGGCATGATCGTGTCGATCTCGACCGAAGACATGCGCTCCTTGATGGCGCGCTCCATGCGAAGCAGGCCAACGCGATACTGGTTTTCCATGAGTTCGCCCACCGAGCGAACACGGCGGTTGCCGAGATGATCGATATCGTCGATCTCGCCGCGACCGTCGCGCAGGTCGACAAGCGCCTTCACCACCGCGAGGATGTCATCCTTGCGAAGCGTGCGCATTGTATCGGGCGCGTTGAGGTCGAGGCGCATGTTCATCTTGACCCGACCGACCGCGGAAAGGTCGTAACGCTCGGAGTCGAAGAACAGCGACTGGAACATCGCTTCCGCGCTGTCGATCGTCGGCGGCTCGCCGGGACGCATCACGCGATAAATGTCGAACAGCGCATCCTCACGCGAGGTGTTCTTGTCGACCTTCAGCGTGTTGCGGATATACGGCCCGACATTGACGTGATCGATGTCCAAGATCGGAATTTCTTCGAATTCCTTCTCGAGCAGCAGCGCGAGCAGCTTGTCCGTGATTTCCTCGCCGGCCTCAGCGAAGATCTCGCCGGTGCTGGCATTGAACTGATCTTCCCCCAAATATTGCCCGATAAGGTCGGTGTCGGAAGCGCGGAACGCCTTCAAGCCCTTATCCAGGAGTTGGCGAGCCGAGCGCGCGGTGAGCTTGCGGCCTGCTTCGACAGCGACCTCGCCGGTGTCGGCGTCGATCAAATCGTTGATGAGCTTAATGCCCTTCATGCGCTCGGGATCGTAAGGCGCGCGCCAGCCGATCTTCGTGCGGGTGTACATCGTCTTTTTGTAGAAGGTCGACAGGATCTCCTCGGCGTCGAGGCCTAGCGCAAACAGCAGCGAGGACACGGGGATCTTGCGGCGGCGGTCGATGCGCGCGTGCACGATGTCCTTGGCGTCGAACTCGATATCGAGCCAGGAGCCGCGATAGGGGATGATGCGGGCGGCGAACAGCAGCTTGCCCGAGGAATGGCTCTTGCCCTTGTCGTGGTCGAAAAACACGCCGGGGCTGCGGTGCATCTGCGATACGATGACGCGCTCGGTGCCATTGACCACGAAGGTGCCGTTGGCCGTCATGAGCGGCATATCGCCCATGTAGACGTCTTGCTCTTTAATGTCCTTGACGGACTTCGCCTGCGTCTCCGGATCGACATCGAATACGATCAGACGCAAAGTCACCTTAAGCGGGGCCGCGTAGGTCATGCCGCGCTGGCGGCACTCGTCCACATCGTACTTGGGCTGCTCATACTCGTATTTGACGAATTCGAGCTGCGCGGTCTGCGCGAAATCGGAGATCGGGAAAACGGACTTGAAGACGGACTGCAGCCCCTCGGTCGGACGACCGCCTTTTGGGGCGTCCATGAGCAGGAACTGGTCATACGAGGCCTTCTGGACCTCGATAAGGTTCGGCATTTCGCCGACTTCCTTAACGTGGCCAAAGACCTTGCGAACACGCTTGCGTCCGGTGAATGTTTGCGCCATGTCGCTCCTCGATCCTTCTGCCGCTGGCCGCCAGCGCGCCACAAGCGCCGTTCCTCAGCGGTCGATCCGGGCCTAGCCTGGTCCGGGTAGTCAGCGCCATCGCCCCGATAGCGCCTCCGCCGCGGGCGAAAAGCCCAACCGGCGAACGCAATCACGCTTTAGTCGTAAAAGAAGCCTCGCCCTAAAAGGGCGAACGAGGCTTCAGTTTTGAAAACAGCCAAACGGCCCGAGGCAAAAGCCAGGGCCGTTCGACGATAATCTTGAGTTCTTAGGAGAACCCAGCTTACTTAACCTCAACCTTGGCGCCAGCCTTCTCGAGAGCGGCCTTAATCTTAGCGGCCTCATCCTTGGAGATGCCCTCCTTGACAGCCTTCGGAGCGCCTTCGACCAAGTCCTTGGCTTCCTTGAGGCCGAGTGCGGTGATCGCGCGCACTTCTTTGATGACTTCGATCTTCTTCTCGCCGGCGGCGAGCAGCATGACAGTGAACTCAGTCTGCTCTTCGACCGGAGCAGCGGCAGCGCCCGTCGGCGAAGCAGCAACCGCAACAGCGGCGGCGGCGGAGACGCCCCACTTGGTTTCAAGCAGCTTGGCGAGTTCAGCGGCTTCGAGGATCGTCAGGCTCGAAAGGTCTTCGACGATTTTTTCTAGATTAGCCATAGACTTGTCTCTCTATATGGTTCGAACAAGGGGTTTGTGAAGAGCCTCGCGATCAGGCTGCGTCTTTTAAGGCATAGGCCGAGAGAACACGCGCGACCTTGGCCGCGGGAGCGTTCATAAGCTGGGCAAGCTGAGTCGCCGGGGTCACGAGTAGCCCGATCAACTTGGCGCGCAATTCGTCGAGTGAAGGCAAGGTCGCAAGCGACCTCACGGCATCGACGTCGAGCGTGGTCTTGCCCATAGCGCCGCCCAAAAGCACGAATTTCTCGTGATCCTTGGCAAACCCTACGGCCGCTTTGGCCGCCGCCACCGGGTCGCTTGAATAAGCGAACAGGGTCGGTCCCTTAAGAAGGGGTCCGATTGAGGCGACGTCCGTGCCTTCGAGAGCAATCTTGGCGAGGCGGTTCTTGGCGACCTGCACCTGCGCGCCCGCTGCCTTCATCTGCTTGCGCAAACGCTGCATTTGGGCGACCGTCAGGCCAGAGTACTGCGCCACGACCACCACGGACGTCTTCGCAAAGACGTCGTGAAGGGACGCGACGGCCTCCTTCTTTTCCGCTCTATCCACGGTGCTTTCTCCGGTTGGCGGGAAAATCCCGCCTCCTGCACATGCCGTCCACCGACCGCATTATGCGATCTGCAAACGGCGCTTTGCGCCTGTCCCCGGAGCGGGCGAACCCAACGCCGGACAGATGGTTCGAACCGCCATCCCTCGAAAAGCCCAGGGGCTATTCGAACAAAAATTCGGTCTTCCCCGTCTATGCAGGCCCCCTTTCAATCCCGCGGCGCGGGAGGGAATTAAGCCAAGTCCCTCAGAAAAGGACTCGGCGCCGGCAGTCTCGGACAGGACATGGCCGGAAAGGACACAGGATTTACCCCGAGTCCCCCGGCCTATCCACCGCTCCCGATGCTACCAGACCCTGTGAGGGGCGCTGACCGCGCGGGGCGGAAGTCTTGATGATTAGAAACCATTGAGAATCATACGGGTCGGATCGCCACCGACCCCAGGTTGCGCTGGATAAAGCTTTCGCTCCCCTTTGCCAAGGGGGGCGCCGAAAAGTTATCGAACTTTTTCGATAATAACTTTTCAAGCCGTATCAGCCAAGCCTTAATGCAACGCATGAAGTCGAGCGACGCGAGTGGAAGCCTGGTTGCGCACTCTCTAGTTTACGCCGACCGCGCACCGGCAAAACATCCTCTATTTACAAGCGTGTAGGCATATGTTCTGCTTTGTTACATTCGCACGCGTCGCATCATCGCTTTTACGACGAGCGGATGGATGCGCCCGACAGGCGCCATATAAATTCGGCCCAGCCGATTGTGGATGCGCACTGCGGTCGCAATGATAAAGCGGCCCGCGTCAAGCGGCTTCACGACAGCGACGCGCACGTCGAGATGACGGTCGTCGATTCCCATCAGCAGTTCAGTTTCGTCGGTTTCGAGCACGGTGAAGATGCCAAGCCGATCCCCTGCCCGGTAAGCCTCGGCCGGCCGCTCGTTGTTGCGTTCCATCGCGCCGACATTCTTCAGCCCGACGAGCCCCACAAGGCGATTGCGGAGCGCCATGGCGCTGGAAATCCAAGGTGGCGTTGCGCGCGAGGCCCGCAGAAAAATCTCGGTCGGGGAAAGCGCCGCATCAGTTAGCGGCGCGCCCCAAGCATCAGCGAAATCCGCGCCGAGGCTATAGGCGGCGATCCGCGTGCCGGGGGGCATCAGGGTCGCGAAAACCTGGCTCATGGCGCTCCCCTCGCGCCAAAACGACGACGCACCAGCTCATCCGCTCCCGGACCGGGAACGACGACGACGTCTTTAAGAGAGAGCGGGTCGCCGTCGGCGGAGACGACACGCATCGGCGCGATCTCGCGACCGCACGCGCGATCCAACACTCTCACGGGAGTTCGGGTTTGCCCATAGGCCCAGCGATCACCCCATTGCATCAGTCCGATAATGATTGGAAAAAGATCGCGCCCGCGCTCCGTCAAAACGTAATCGCCGGGATTTCCGCGTCCCTCGCAAGCGAAGTGTTGCAGCACCCCCGCAGCCACTAGCTTGGCCAGTCGATCCGCCAGCACGTTCTTGGCGATGCCGAGATTCGATTCGAAATGCGAAAACCGCCGCGTTCCAAAAAACGCCTCGCGCACGATCATAAGCGTCCACCACTCGCCGACGATTTCGAGCGTACGGGCGATCGAACAGATCTGCTTGGGGAACCGGCTTGTCCTCATCGAGCGATAATGCGCGATTTGGTCTCTTGACGCAACCAAATTGTCGGCGCTTCATCGGCGCGCTGAAACGCCTGAGGAGATGCGCGTGACCGAAACCAAGTCGCGAGAGTTCGGAGTTGTCCCGTTGGAAACGCTGCGCTCGCTCAGCGGTCTCGCCTTCCTGCGGGAGCTCATCTCGGGAAAATTCCCGGCCCCGCCCATTGCCGAATTGCTGAATTTCACGCTCACCGAAGTCGACGACGGGCTCGCTGTTTTCGAATCGACCCCCAGCTTCGCGCATTACAATCCGATCGGGGCGGTGCATGGTGGTTATGCCGCGACGCTGATGGATTCGTGCATGGGTTGCTGCGTGCAAACCCGGCTGCAGGCAGGTCAGGGCTACACGACGCTAGAGCTCAAGGTAAATCTCGTGCGTGCGATCACTGAGAAAACCGGCCGCGTGCGGGCGGAGGGTAAGGTGATCCACTTTGGCCGGCAGACTGCCACGGCAGAGGGGCGCCTGATCGATTCGAAGGGTCGGCTGCTCGCGCATGGCACGACGACTTGCCTCATATTCGATCTACCGACCGGCTGAACGACCCGCTTTCCGGCGCCAACCAAAAATCCGGCGCCCCCGCCGCAAGGCTGCGCTTGCTTTGACGCCCCTAGACCGCGAATTCATGGTTGCGCCGGAAATTTGCTGGAGACACCATGAAGACCAGAGCCGCCGTTTGCCGCAAATTCGGCGCCCCTCTCGAAATCGAGGAGGTCGACCTCGCCGAGCCCAATCAGGGCGAGGTGCGCGTGAAGATCGCCGCCTGCGCGATCTGCCATAGCGACATTTTCTACCTCGACGGCTCCTGGGGCGGCGAATTGCCGGCGGTCTATGGCCACGAGGCGTCCGGGATAATCGAGGCGGTCGGAGCCGGCGTTACCCGAGTCAAAGTCGGCGATCCCGTCGTGGCGACGCTGATTCGATCCTGCGGCGGCTGCCCCTCCTGCTCGGTCGGCTCGCAAGTTCAATGCGAGGAAGTGTTTCCGCTCAGCCTGAAGAGCCCGCTAACGGACCATGCGGGCAGGCCAATCGTCCACGGCATGGGAATCGGCGCGTTTGCCGAGCACGTTGTCGTCGACCAGAGCCAGGTCGCGCGCGTACCGACCGAAATGAAACTCGATGTCGCCTCGCTTATCGCTTGCGGCGTGATTACCGGCATGGGCGCTGTGGTCAATACGGCTGCGGTGCCCGCAGGGGCGAGCGTCGTCGTGATCGGCTGCGGCGGCGTCGGCCTCAACAGCATTCAGGGCGCTCGGATCGCCGGCGCCGCACCGATCATCGCGATCGATGTCGCCGACGGCAAGCTCGACGCCGCCCGCGCATTCGGGGCGACGCACACGATCAACGCACGCACCGAAGATGTCGTCGCCCGCGTGAGCGAGATTACCCGCACGCGCAAGGCGGACTACGTGTTCGTAACCGTCGGCGTCAGCGGCGCGTCGGAGCAGGCGATCTCGCTGCTCGGCCGCAACGGCGCCGCTGTCATTGTCGGCATGCCGCCGGTCGGCGTCACCACGACTTTCGACCCGAGCTGGCTCGCCGCACTCGGCCAGCGCGTGCTCGGCTCAAAAATGGGCTCGGCCCGGTTGCCTGTCGACGTGCCCCGGATCCTCGAACTCTACCACGAGGGACGCCTCAAGCTCGACGAACTGATCACGGGCCGCTACCCCTTCGAGCAGATCAACGAAGCGGTCGCCTCGTCGCGCTCGGGAGCGGCGCTCCGCAACGTGCTGGTGTTCTAGCCAGGGCGTCGCGCTCGCTTCTCTACATTGCACGAACGACGCGCGGCACTCGAGGAAACCCATGAAAATCACCGGCCTGAAAATCTTCGTGGTCGGCAATCCCCCGCCGACACGCGGCGGCCGCTACTTCATTTTCCTCAAACTGATCGCCGATAACGGCATCGAGGGAATCGGCGAAGTCTATGGCGCGAGCTTTGGGCCCAAGGCGATGATCGCGATGATCGAGGATGTGTTCGCCTACCACGTCAATGGCGCGGACCCGTTCCAGATCGAGGCGCTGTGGCGCAATGTCTATGGGCGCGGCTATTCGCAGCGGCCAGACATTTCGCTGATGGGCGTCCTATCGGGAATCGAGATGGCGATGTGGGACTTGGTGGGCAAAGCGCTCGACAAGCCCGTTCATGCGCTGCTCGGCGGCCGGGTGCACGAGAAGCTGCGCAGCTACACTTATCTCTATCCCGCAGCGCTGGTCGACGCCAACGCCGCGAGCCCTGTCTACGACGATCCCGACGCGGCGGCCGCGCGCGCGCTCGAATACGTAGAGATGGGTTTTACGGGGGTGAAGTTCGATCCCGTCGGGCCCTATTCGACCTTCGACCCACGCCAGCCGAGCCTCGAGCGGATGACGCTGAGCGTGCAGTTCTGCAAGCGCATCCGCGAGGCGGTCGGCGATCGCGCCGATCTGCTGTTTGGCACGCACGGCCAGTTCACCGTCTCGGGCGCCAAGCGGCTCGCACAACAGCTCGAACCTTATGCGCCGCTCTGGTTCGAAGAGCCGACGCCGCCCGAAATGCCGGAAGAGATGGCGCGCGTTGCTGCGTCGACGACGATCCCGATCGCGACCGGGGAGCGGCTGACGACTAAATACGAATTCGCGCGCGTGCTGGAAACCGGCGCCGCCACGATCCTGCAGCCGAATCTAGGCCGCGTCGGCGGCTTGCTGGAGGCGAAGAAGATCGCGGGCATGGCGGAAGCGCATTACGCGCAGATCGCGCCGCACCTCTATTGCGGACCGATCGTGGCGGCCGCTAACATTCAGCTCGCCGCCTGCATCCCGAACTTCCTCATCCTCGAAAGCATCGAGCGCTTCGACGGTTTTTACGCGAGCTTGTTGAAGACCCCGATCCGCTGGGAAAATGGCTATGTAATTCCCCCCGAGGCGCCCGGCCTTGGGGTCGAGTTGAACGAGGAGTTTGCCCTCGCCCATCCCTACGAGGGCCAAGAATTGCACCTAAAGCCCGCGTATCGGCCGATAGAGTGAGCGGGTCACCGTCCCTGGCCATCATTGCGAGCGAAGCGAAGCAACCCAGGGGCAGCGTCTCGGCGCCCCCTAGGTTGCCGCGTCGCTTCGCTCCTCGCAAAGACGGCCAGTTCGCCGTTTAACCCACCCAATCTCCGTCATTGCGAGCGCAGCGAAGCAACCCAGGGGCCTCATCACGGCCCCCTGATCTGTCGCTTCGCTCCTCGCAGAGACGGTGAACTCAGCCCGCCGCATCTTTGGCGATCGGCGGCTGGAACGACAGGCCCATATCCCAGGGGAAATAGATCCAGGTGTCCTGTGATACCTCGGTGATGAAGGTATCGACCAGCGGCCGCCCTAGCGGCTTGGCGTAAACGGTCGCGAAATGCGCCTTGGGCAGCATCTCGCGCACGACTTTCGCGGTCGCGCCGGTGTCGACGAGATCGTCGACCACGAGGATGCCGGCTCCCTCGGTGCTGGCGATATTGGCCGCGATCGACTTCAGCACCTGCAGCCCGCCCTGGCTTTTGTAGTCATGATAAGAGGCGACGCAGACCGTCTCGATCACGCGCAGTTCCAGTTCGCGCGCAATGATCGCCGCGGGCACAAGACCGCCGCGCGTGATGGCCACCAAGCCGGTGAACGGTCCAGCCTCCGCCAGCCGCCAAGCGAGCGCGCGCGCGTCCCGGTGGAACTGGTCCCAGGACACCGGAAACGCTTTCTGTCGGCCGTCGCTCATTCGTCATCCCCACTTGCAGCGCCATCTCCTTAGCAAGCAATGCAAGCCCCGTCTTGTCAGCAAGCCCCGTCTCGTCAGCAAGCCACGGGGATGGGAGAAATCACCCGCTTACAGCGGCTTCCCGTCGCCCTGCAGCTTCGTCAGCATGGCCGCAACGGCCTGCTTCGCCTCCGCCACAGTCGCAGCATCCTTGCCGCGCACCACGATCTGATTGCGAAATTTGCCGTCCGCGAACGAGGGATAGGAGCCGATGCTCACTTGCGGGCGAGCGCCGGCGACTTCGGCGAGCGCGGTGCCGTACAGGCCCTCGGGAAGTCCGCCCGCCTCGATGGTCTCGACCTGCATAATCGCGCCGGTCTTCACGCCTTGGATCGCGTGATCGAGCATCGCCTGCATCACGGCTGGCACGCCCGCCATGACAATGACGTTGCCGATTCGAAAGCCCGGGGCTTTGGAGACCGGATTATCGACCAGTTCTGCGCCTTCGGGGATGCGAGCCATACGCCGCCGGGCGGCCGTGAAGTCCCCTGGCAGATACCGCTCACTCATGAGCGCCAGCGCCCGCGGGTCCTCGCCGATCGGGACGCCGAACGCTTTGGCGACTGCGTCGGCGGTGATGTCGTCATGGGTCGGGCCAATGCCGCCGGTGGTGAAGAGGTAATCGTAACGCGTGCGCAACGCGTTGATCGCTGTCACGATCTCTTCTTCTACATCAGGCACCACCCTCGCCTCGCGCACATCGACGCCGACGCGGGTGAGATATTCGGCGATGTAGCCGACGTTACGGTCCTTGGTGCGGCCGCTGAGAATCTCGTCGCCGATGACGAGAATGGCCGCGGTGACTATATCAGGGGCATCGGTCATGGCGGCGCCTTTAAGCGAGGGGTTTCGCCTGACTAGCACGACGGCTCTCGCGCGCCCAAGCTTCCCTTGGCGTACCGAGTGAAAACCAAGTAACATTCGCGCTTAAGGCAAGGTTCGCCGCCAGCAGCTCTCAAAGCAAGAGCCCCGGCGGCTCGTTAGGCAAGGATCAAGATGACTTTCGTCGAGTCGAGCGCGCTGCAAGGGCGGCGCAATGGACATATCAAATTGCACGGCCCGGAAGCATTCGAGGGCATGCGCAAAGCCGGCCAACTCACCGCGCGGGCGCTCGACCTGCTCGTGCCGATGGTGAAGACGGGCGTCACGACGCAGGCGCTCGACAAGGTCGTGTTCGAGTTTGGCCGCGATCACGGCGCCTATCCGGCTCCGCTCAACTACCGTGGCTATCGCAAGTCGATCTGCACCTCAGTCAACCACGTCGTGTGCCACGGATTGCCCGACGACAAGCCGCTCCGCGACGGCGACATCGTCAATGTCGACGTGACCTTCATTCTGGACGGCTGGCACGGCGACGCGAGCCGGATGTACGTGGCGGGCACTCCCTCGCGCCGGGCGCAGCGCCTGATCGAGGTCACCTACGAATCGTTGCTTCGTGGTGTGGCGGCGGTCAAGCCGGGCGCGACCGTCGGCGATATCGGCTTTGCGATCCAGACCTACGCCGAAAGCGAGCGCTGCTCGGTCGTGCGCGACTTCTGCGGCCACGGGCTCGGCCGCTTGTTTCACGACGAACCCAACATCCTGCACGTGGGCAAGCGCGGCGAAGGCGTGCCGCTCAAGCCGGGGATGCTGTTCACCATCGAGCCGATGATCAACCTGGGCGGTCCCGGTGTGAAGGTGTTGTCCGATGGCTGGACGGCGGTGACGCGCGACCGCTCGCTGACCGCGCAATTCGAGCATTCGGTCGGCGTCACCGATACCGGCGTCGAGGTGTTCACAAACTCGCCCGCCGGGCAGGACCGTCCGCCGCTGTTTTCATGAACGACGAGGCGCTCGCGCATTATCACGGCCATCGAGAGCGGCTTCGCACCCGCTTTCTCGAGGCCGGGTCCGAAGCGCTCGCCGATTACGAATTGATCGAACTGATCCTGTTTCGCGCGATCCCCCGGCGCGACGTCAAACCCCTCGCCAAGGCGCTAATCACACGCTTCGGCTCGTTCGCCGAAGTGGTCGCCGCTCCGGTCGCTCGCCTAATTGAGATCGACGGCATGAGCGCCGGCGCCGCGACCGAGTTCAAGGTGATCGAGGCGAGCGCGCGCCGCTTCGCCAAGGGGCAGATCAAGAAGCGCCGCTCGCTCGGCTCCTGGAGCGAGGTGGTCGACTATTGCCGCACCGTTATGGCGTTCGAGGATCACGAGGAGTTCCGCGTGCTGTTCCTCGACAAGAAGAACGGCCTGATCGCGGACGAGGCGCAGGGCGTCGGCACCGTCGACCACACCCCAGTCTATCCGCGCGAAGTCGTGAAACGCGCGCTAGAACTCGCCGCCTCCGCCGTGATCCTGGTCCACAACCACCCCTCCGGCGACCCCACGCCCTCGACGCAGGACGTGAAAATGACGCTCGACATCATCGCGGTCGCCGCGCCGCTGGGAGTCATTGTGCACGATCATATCATCGTCGGGCGGCAGGGACATGTGTCGTTGAAGGGGCTGCGGTTGATCTGAGGGGGGTTGAGTTGGCGAGGCGGCGACGTTTAGCGACGATCGTCGCAACCCGTCATGGCGAGCGCAGCGACGCGACCCAATGGATGTTATAGGTTTGCGGCAATCATGGGCGTACTCCCGCTGCTCTCGTGGCCGTGATATTCGACCGCACGCTGCCGCGAACGGGTGTGACCGCGAGTTCGCGACGCGTCTGCTCGATCATGATAGGTTGCAGGCGTCGCCAGCCCCGCATGCCAGCGAAAGGGCACATGCCATGAACGTCATCGTAGCGCCGCGCGTCACTCGCGCGGCCGAAGGCTTGGAGCGCCGCCGGTTCACGGTCGCCGAGGTCGAGGCGATGGCCGCGACGGGGATCGTGGCGGAGGACGAGCGGATCGAGCTAATCGGGGGAGAGCTGGTTCCGATGTCACCTAAAGGAAGCCGGCATGAAATCCTGAAGGTCGCGCTGCTGCGGCGGTATCGGTGTTCGCCCGACGGTTTCGACTTAGCGCCGGAGACGACGTTCCGTCTTGCAGAGGACACGTTTCTCGAACCAGACATCGTTATTTACCCGCGCGCGTCTGGGCTGGCCGCACTTTCTCATGCGACCGTGCTTTTAGCCGTCGAGATCGCCGACTCGTCGCTCCCCTCCGATCTAGGTCGAAAGGCCGCGATCTACGCGAGCTCCGGCGTGCGAGAGCTTTGGGTAATCGACGCCGCGGCCATGACGACGCGGCTGCACCGCGCGCCGTCCGCGAATGGTTATGCCGACACGCGCGACTTTAGCGCTGCGGAAACGATCGTGCCGTTATGGGCGCCAGCGGAGTTCGCGTTGGCTTTGCGGGATTTGGAGCTAGTTTAGTTGGGCTGGAACGGCGCGGAGCCTCCCCCCTCCCTAGCCCTCCCCCACGAGGGGGGCGGGGACGGTCTGGCGGGCGTGACTTCGGGCTGCGCCAACCTTGACGCGCTTTGGCAGTTCGCACGTGTCACGCCGTGGTCAAAGGCGCTCAGGCGCGCTTGAGGCGCGCATCCTGCGCGGCTACGCCAAGGCGAACAACTCGTGCGCCCGGTCCAAGCCGCGCAACTGATGCCGTCCAAGCGAGCGCAGCCCCTCGTTCCCGCGCAACGCCGCGAAATCGTCGCTCACGATCAGCGGCAGGTCTTGCGCCTTTGCGATCGCCTCGATGCGGCTGACGAGGTTGACGGCGGGGCCAATCACAGTGAAGTCGAGCCGGTCGGCGGAGCCGATATTGCCGTAGATCACGGTCCCGATATGCAGCGCGACGACCAACCGTAACGGCGATATGCTTTCGATGGTTCCTAAGGCGCCCAGCGCCTCGCGCGCAGCGGCGAGCGCGTTTTCCGTCGCCCTGCCCGCCACTTCGGCCGAGCTGACCGGAAAAATCGCAAGCACGCCGTCGCCGATGAATTTGAGGATTTCGCCACCGTGCGCGGCGATTGCGCGCGCCTGAATATCGAATAGGGCGTTGAGGGTCGCGATCACTTCCGCAGCTGGAGTGTGATCCGACAGGAAAGTGAAACCGCGCAAGTCCGAGGACCAGATCACCGCGGAGATCTCCTCACCGCTGCCGCGCTGGATTTTGCCCGCAAGCACAAGCGGGCCCGTCTGCGCTCCGAGATAGGCGCTCAGCACGTTCTCCGCGATCTGCTTCTGGCTGCTCATGTCGGCGATGATCGAGAGGCTGCCGCTGATGCGGGTCAGGTCCGCAATTTCGCCGTCCTCGAACCCACCCGGCCGACGGCTCGCAAAGGACATCATATAGGCGCCAAAGCCGAACGGGCTTTCCACCGGCAGCGCGAAATACTCGGTCCCGCCCGCCGCGGCGATGTCAAACAGCACGGCGAAATCGAACTCCGCTTCGGGGCCGTCGAGCCGCCGGCGCAGGATTTCGCCGCCTTCGCGAACGCGTCGCACTGGATTTTCGTCGTAAGGCACGAGGTCGGTGACGTCGTGAGTGATCATCACCTTTTGCGTCGCGGAGGTAGCGGCGCGCCAAATGTAAGTTGTGCCGAGGAATTGCGGATGCAGCGTGCCGCCGTGAAACGTGACGCGCGCTAGGGGAATTCCGGCGGCGATCAACCGCCATGCCAATTCATCGAGGATTTTCGTGAGCGAAGGTTCCGCACGAGCCCACGTCGCCAGCCATTCGGCGGCGGCGTCGATCGTGTCATGGATTGGCCGCTCATCGACGGGCCGAGAATAGCTCGCGGTTACGATGATGTTGCGGCCTTCAAGGACCCGAGTTTGCGGCGCCTTCACGCCTCCAGCCGCTTCAGCGCGCGCTCAAACCGGTCGAACATTTCG
This sequence comes from Hyphomicrobiales bacterium, assembly GCA_043746145.1. Lineage (GTDB taxonomy): Bacteria > Pseudomonadota > Alphaproteobacteria > Rhizobiales > Beijerinckiaceae > Roseiarcus. The sequence continues at coordinate 13,263 of JAYTRP010000308.1, forward strand.
TCGATCTGAGGCGGGGTGATAATCAGCGGCGGGCAGAACGCGATAATGTCGCCGATATTGCGGATAATCAGGCCCTCGTCCTGGCAGAGTTCAGCGAGCTTGAGGCCGAGCGAGCCCGGCGGATCGAACGCCGCTTTGGTTGCTTTGTCGGCGACGAATTCGAGCGCGCCAATGAGGCCGACGCCGCGCGCTTCACCAACCAGGGGATGCGAGGCGAAGGTTCTCAGCCGCTCCTGAAACCGAGGCGCCATGCGCGCAGCCGCTCCAACCAGATCGCGCTCCTCGATGATGTCGAGGTTTTCCAGCGCCAGCGCCGTACCGACGGGATGCCCGCTCGCGGTATAGCCGTGCGCGAACACGCCAATCTTGGCTGAATTGTCGGCCATCGCCTGATAGACCTTGTCGGTGAACAGGATCGCCGACAGCGGAAAATATGACGAGGTGAGCGCCTTCGACATGATCATGAAATCGGGCTCGATACCGTACGTCTGGCAGCCGAACAGATTGCCGGTGCGCCCAAAGCCGGTGATCACTTCGTCGGCGATGATCAACAGATCGTATTTGCGGCAAACTGCCTGGATCTTCTCCCAATAGGTCGCGGGAGGCGGCATCACGCCCCCGGCGCCCATCACGGGCTCGCCGATAAAGGCCGCCACGGTCTCCGGCCCCTCGGCAATGATCATCGCCTCGAGTTCCTCGGCAAGGCGGGTCGCGAAATCCTCCTCGGACTCGCCGGGCTTGCCGAAGCGCCACAGATTGGGACAGCCGACATGCTTGACCATGGGCAGCGGCAAGTCGAAATCCCGATGGAAATTCGGCAGGCCGGTCAGGCTGCCCGAGGCGATCGAGACGCCGTGGTAACCCTTTTGGCGCGCGATGATCTTCTTCTTGGCCGGGCGGCCGAGCGCATTATTGTAGTACCAGACCATCTTCATCATCAGGTCGTTGGCTTCCGAGCCCGACGAGGTGAAGTGCGCCTTCGCCATTCCCGGCGCCATTTTGACGAGCCGCTCGGCGAGCTTGGTCGCGCTCGGGTGCGACTTATGCGCGAACGAGTGGTAATAGGGCAGCTTGCTCATCTGCTCGGCGGCGGCCTTGACGAGTCTGGGCTCGCCGAAGCCGACCGCGACGCTCCACAGGCCGGCGAGACCCTCGATATATTCCTTGCCCTGATCGTCGTAGACGTGGATGCCCTCGCCGCGCTCGATCATCATCGGCCCGATCTTCTCGTGGCGGCGCGCATTGGTGGCGGGGTGAAAATAATAGGCAATGTCGCGGGCGGCGAGCGAATTGGGACGATCAGACAATGGACGACCTCCTCAAAGAGAGCCCGCATTTGCGCCGTCAGGGGGGCGCTTGTCCAGCGTAGGCGCCTTTTCCGCTGTGCAGCCCCTATTCCGCTGCGCGGCCTTCAGCCCCTTCTCCCGCGAAAGCGGGAGAAGGAAAGCTTGTTAGATCCGCTCCAGCCTGACGTGCGCCAAGCCTGCGCCACGGAAGCCGAGCACGCTGGCGCAGACCGTGGAAACATCGATCACTCGACCGCGTCCCCAAGGGCCGCGATCGACGATGGTGACAATGGCGACACGGCCGTTGTCGAGATTGTGGACCCGCACGCGTGTGCCAAAGGGCAAGCTCTTGTGGGCGGCAATCATGCCGGGATGGTAGGGATTGGTGTAATAGCTGGCTATTCCACGTTCATCCGCCAAAGCTGCTGTCGTGAACAGAGCAGCTCCAAGCACCGCCATAAGAATTAATCGCATCGTCTCTCCCTAGATACGCATTTTACGACTGTTGATACTTAACCTGTTTCGAACGCGGGTCGTTTCGTTTACGATTGCGACCAAAA
>JAYTRP010000309.1:0-5080 GCA_043746145.1 Hyphomicrobiales bacterium
TCGCCCTCCTTGACCTTCCGCACTGATTTCCAGCGGGTCCAAATCCCCGCAAAAAATGCGAGCGGCCGGGTTTCGTTCAAGGCGAACCATGTCCGCGGCCGCGAGCCGTCCCGCTGCAACTCGTTTTCCGAAAACGCCGTGAACGGCACGATGCACCGGCTTTCAACGCCGAGCCAACGCCGCCAGTGGGGCGAGGCGACATTGCGCACGTTCGTGACGCCAGGGTCGGAATTCCGGCCCTTCAGGGCGAAGACAGGAGAAGGCATGCCCCAACGGGCCGTGGAAAGCTCACGCACGCCGTCAGGGGCGTTGCGGACGATTGGAGAGCTGTAGTCTGGGAATATCCCGGGGAAAAGCGGCAGGTTGCCAGTCACGTCCCGCATAGCGCCCGTCAACTCGCGGATCGCTTGCTGGCCCTTCGTCAGCGAGTAGAGATTGCACATGTCGCAACCCTATGCCGCCCTCGGTCGGGAGTCGATGTTCTATTTTCGTTCCATCGAGTATGGTGACGCATGGTCGACGATCTCAAGCCCGCATCGCATGAAGATGTCGCTGACGCCCTTGCATTCGCCCTGCGCTACAGCGGGCGCAAGCGCGTGCATGATTCGGCGGAGATCATGTCGGCCATCGTCGCAAAGCGACTGGTCGAGCATCTTGATCGCTGCGGATTTGTCCTCATGCGAAAACAGCCCGAACTCGGCGGCGCGCAGATCGGACGCGGACACGATAAAGGGTTATAATATCTGATGGTCGTGTTTTCACGATAACGCCCTCAGCCACCGCGCCGGATTGCAAAGAAGTTTCCGGCGCACGGCGTCGAGCGCGAGCCGATAAACCGTTTCTTAAGCAGACACGTCCGCTTCGATGAGCTGACAAGCTGAAATCAGCCATGCTCCATCCGGCCCCCGGCTTAACCGGTAGATCGCCTTCCAGGCCTTTCCCTGCGCGTCGATGAACGTGGCTTCCTGTTGAATAGTGTCGCTCTCCACAGTTGCCGGACCGAATTCGACGCTGCGGTGGCGGTATACGGGCGCGTAGCCTCTTCGAACCATCGACATGAACGTGTCCGCGTCGGGGAATATAGCCTTGACCTGAGGCGCGGCCTCGGAATAGGCGGCAGCAGCGTCATCGCGACCGAAGGCGTCGAGTTGGCGCTCGATTAAGGCGCGTGCCTCAGGGGACTCCGCTGTCTGAGCGAATGCCATCGAGGCCGAAAAAACCGCCATTAAGGCGGACACCAGAATTCTTTCGCGCAAATGCGGACCCTCCCCGTTTCTGATTTCCTTCGGATGCTACGTTCTCGGCACGCTTCATCTCATCAGGCCTGCGGGAACTCCCATCCGCAATTGGGCGTCAGCCTCTTACGCGCCAGCTCGACGAGCCTATCTGAGTCGAAAACGCTCTCATCGGCCGCAATATCAAAAACAGCGCGCGTAACGATGAGTTTGTCGTTTTCCTTATTGGCGTTCAACTCTCCCGCGACGCGATCTGCGGCGAGTTTGATGGCCGATAGCTGAATGTGATCAAATGCCCCGCTCGACATTTTCCGAACCTCAATTCCCAGCGACCACGAAAGATTTTCGTGCATTCCGAGGTTTGTCGAATCACGTTTGCTTTATCGGAGGGAGCCGAAACAGAGATGGCCACGCCATGCCGTGCGCAGGTTTGGCGAACTGCTGAAGCAGTTCGACGCGCGCGGCGGTGATACGGGCAAAACTGTTACCACCGTCGGTTCTGCCTCTCAAAGGCAGGTCGCCGAGCGCGCCGGAATGTCGGAGCGCCAGCAAGTCACCGCCGTCCGCGTCGCCAACATCCCCGAGCAATCCTTCTACCGAAAGCCTAGCAGCTCACTCGTCGTTGCTCGCGTTCAAATCCTCAACAGGTATCGCCACCTGCGCGGACTTTCTCATTCTCACGCCCGGCCCTTCGCCGTTTTCGTCAACGAATATAACGCCAGCGGATTCGAGAGCGGCAGTAATTTTTGCCTGTGCATCTTCTGAAACCCGCGCGCCTCGGCCAGTCTCGAAACGAATAACCGTTTGAAGCGCCAAGTCAGCACATTGGGCAAGTTTCGTTTGCGACCATCCGATGAGGCCTCTCGCGGCACGGACCTGCGGTGCGGACGCAATTCTGTTTGACATATTTTCAAACATTCCTTATGTTTGGAAATGTACCACAGTTAAATATGCGGAGCAACCCAAATGCCCAACGCCACCGTGCGGGCAAACGCCCGAATAATGCCCAAAACAAATTCTCGGCCAACGCCACATGATTTTATCGACGACATTTCGTTTCTCCCGGACCGCTACGCAATGCCTGTCGTCGGCGATTGCCTCGCGCCTGAAATCGACGACGGCGCGCTGCTGATGTTCGACAAGAACGAGCCCTATCGCGTCGGCGATCTCGTCGTGCTGTTCCGCAGCCGCGACGCGACGCCGGAAGGAAAATTCCAGGCCATGGTCAAGCGGCTCATCATGGCCCCGCCGCACTGGGTTTCCTTCCCCTGGCGCGATCATCCGGAAAGCGACGTGCTCGCCTTAATCGGGGTAGAACAGCTTAACCCGGCTCGACGCTTCACGATGCGATGCTGCGACATTATCGGCATTCACAAATGCCTTGGCGTCGCACCGGCCGACAGCATGCGCGCGAAGATGCAGATCCCTGAGTCTGCCCGGAAGGAGAAACGTCTATGAGCGCCTCCTCCCGTACTCGTCGCGAGGCTCTTGGCCTATTCGTCGCCGCCCCGGCAGCGATGGCGGCCTTCGCCTATGGAATTCCAGTTATTACCCCGGTTGAGTTTGGCGTCGCCGAATATGTCGCCACTTGGCGCGCTTTGAGCGCGGGCTTTGTTCCTACAATAAGCAGCGGGCAGCGTACTTTCTCCGCGATTGGCCCGTTCACGGGGTGCCCGCCGATGAACCCTAACGGCGACATGATCCGTTGGGAGGTAAGGACGCCGGACTTTGCACAACGGGTCCACGATTATCTTTTGGCCGATGGCATCGAGGTCGTCTGACAACCCGAAATTCGCCCGCCGTCCGGCTTTTGCAAAGCATGGTACGGCGGGCAATTCCTCAATGACGGCCGATTGATTCAAAATAATACAAATGTACGTAAGTTCGTACAAAACCTAACTTCATAGAATAAATATTGAATTATTTGAATAGGTTAACTTGGCCTCTGGCGGAAGCGGTGAGATTCGAACTCACGGAGGGCTTGCACCCTCGGCGGTTTTCAAGACCGCTGCCTTAAACCACTCGGCCACACTTCCAGCGCCGGGTTTTTAACGCCGGCCTCGCGCCAGGGTCAACGCCCAACGTCGCCCAGGCCGCCCGGCCGCGGCGCGCTTCCCTTTCCCCGCATTTTCGATCATACCGCGCCTTGCCGTGAACCCATTTACCTCCAATCCCTCCCTCGCCCTCGCTCTGGAAGAGCGCGGCTACGCCGAGCCGACGCCGGTTCAGGCCGCCGTCACCGCGCCCCAGACTTTTGGCCGCGACCTCCTGGTTTCGGCGCAGACTGGCTCTGGCAAAACGGTCGCCTATGGCATCGCCATGGCGCAGACGCTGCTCGGCGACGCGCCCAGCTTCGCGGTCCCGGAGGCGCCGCTGGCGCTTGTGGTCGCGCCGACGCGCGAATTGGCGTTGCAGGTCGAGCGCGAACTGGCCTGGCTGTTCCGCCATACGGGCGCGCGCGCCGTCTCCTGCGTGGGCGGTATGGACGCGCAGCGTGAGCGGCGAACGTTGCAGGCGGGCGTGCATATCGTGGTGGGCACGCCGGGGCGCTTACGCGATCACATCGAGCGTGGGGCGCTCGATGTCTCGGGCATGGCCATCGTGGTGCTGGACGAAGCCGACGAGATGCTTGATCTTGGCTTTCGCGAAGACCTCGAATTTATGCTTAAGGCGATGCCGGGGGACAAGCGCAGCCTGTTGTTTTCGGCGACCGTGCCCAAAGGGATCGCCACGCTGGCGCGCAGCTATCAGCGCGACGCTTGGCGCATCGAGGTCGAGCGCGGCAAGCAGGGCCACGCCGACATCGAATATCGCGCGATCCGCATATTCCCCCAGGAGCGTGAGGCGGCGGTGGTCAACCTGCTGCGCCTGGTCGAATCCCCCACCGCCATCGTGTTCTGCAACACGCGCGAGGCGGTGCGGCATCTAAGCGCCACGCTGACCGAGCGCGGCTTTTCCGCTGTGACGCTGTCGGGCGAATTGAGCCAGCACGAGCGCAATCAGACGATGCTGGCGTTGCGTTCAGGACGCTCGCGCGTGTTGGTCGCCACCGACGTCGCCGCGCGCGGCATCGATCTGCCCAATGTCGGCATCGTCATCCATGCCGATCTGCCCACCGACGTCGAGACGCTCCAGCACCGCAGCGGACGCACCGGCCGCGCGGGCAAGAAAGGCGTCAGCGCCCTGCTGACCCCGTTCGGGCGACGCCGCAGCGCGGAGCGGCTGTTCTCGGAAGCGGGGATCGATCCGATCTGGCTGGGGCCACCCACGGCGGCGGAAGTGCGGGCGCTCGACGCCGAACGTTTCCTGCTCGATCCCGTGCTGGCCGAGCCCGCCTCGGACGAAGATCTGGAAATGGCGCGCCGGTTGCTGGCCGAGCGCAGCGCGGAAGATCTGGCGGCGACTTTGGTGCGGCTGTATCGCGCGCGCCTGCCCGCCATCGAGGATGTCGCCGATCCCGGCGAGCGCCCGCGCGACGCCCGCCCCCGGCCCGTCTATAGCGAACATGTCGCCCCGAATTTCGCTCCTCGTGGGCGCGCGACGGACCGAGACGACGCGCGGCCCGCGCGGGCGGGCGGGGGCAAACATTCGATGGGGAGCGGCGCCTGGTTCCGCATCGACATCGGGCGCTCCAAGGGCGCCGATCCCAAATGGCAGCTCCCGATGATCTGCCGCGCAGGCGGCCTCACCAAGGCCGACATCGGCACGATCCGGGTGTTCGACACCGAGACCAAGTTCGAAGTCTCCGCCGAAGTGGCCGACAAATTCACCGCCGACATCAAGAAGCGGATCGCCGACACGCCGCGCATCGAGCCGATGAAGGCGTCAGGCGAGGGCTCGGCGCC
>JAYTRP010000310.1:0-5064 GCA_043746145.1 Hyphomicrobiales bacterium
ATCGCTTGCCGGGTCATGGAGAAAGCCCCGGTGATAATTGATTGACTCGCGATCACGGTCGCCACCGTCGCTAGCACGATCAGTGGGGTGAGCAGCATCGGCGGGCAAAGGTTATAAAAGATGTTGCCCTCCGAGGAGGCGCCTTCCAGCACGATCGCGGCCTGACCCATATAATTGAGGATCAGACTGGGAAATACGACGAAGTTCCAGGCTTTTCGGATCGGTCCGGTTCCGAAATGTCCCATGTCGGCATACAGCGCCTCGGCCCCGGTGACGCAAAGGAACACACCGCCGAGTACGAGAAAGCCTTTTAGCCCGCCGCCAACGAGATAGGCCGCGCCGTACCAGGGGTTAAGCGCGATGACGACCGTGGGGTGCCGGATGATCCCGCCAACGCCAAGCAGCGCCATGATGACGAACCAGGTGAGCATGACCGGGCCGAAGGCGCGCCCGATCCGCGCCGTGCCCAGCGGCTGGATCGCGAACAGCGCCAGCAAGATGACGACGGCCGCCGGCAGGACATAGGTTTGCAACGAAGGCGCGATCTGTTGCATGCCCTCGAGCGCCGAGAGAACGGATATTGCCGGGGTGATCGCGCCGTCGCCGTAAATCAACGCGGCGCCGAACAATCCCGCCGCGATGATCACAGGCCGGTGGCCTTTCTTCACGCCGAGCAGCGTCATCAACGCGATAATTCCGCCTTCGCCATCGTTGTCGATGCGCATCGCGAAATTCACGTATTTTATTGTCGTGATGAGAAACAGCGTCCACAGGATTAGCGAGAGCGCGCCGAGCGTCTCCGTCGCGCTGGGGTGCGGGCCGGTGTAGTTCAGGACAGTCTTGAGCGTATAGAGTGGGCTGGTGCCGATATCGCCGAACACGACCCCAAGCGAGGCGAACACCGTCGCGACTATTGCGGTGGGAGCAGCCTGGGCCGGAGCGGGTTTTCCGGGGTTTGCTTGCGCCGTCATCAATCACTCCAGGAGCTGACCGTTAGGCTCAAGCGCAGCCTCCACGTCAAGGCGCGCGGCAAACTTGAATTGCGCAGCGGTTGGATTCGCCGATTTCAAGCGGGACGAAAATATCATCTGCGGCAGAGCGCTGGGTCGATTCCCTGTACCGCGAGAATCGACGACAGACTTTTGCCAGCCATACACTTTCCAGCGGATATTCAGGCGATAACTACGCGGACTAACTCAACAGGTAGGTACAAATAACTGTTACTGGCGCGTTACGCGGCGATTTACCTAAAAGTGAAACTTTTTATGGGCCTCAGCGTACCCATTTCGGACTGGTAGTGCGTCGCAGGCGCGGTTCAGCGGGTACATCTGCGGCATGGAGGTTTCGCATGGAAGGCATTACAAACGCAGCGGTGGAAGCTTTTTCCAGCCGCGCCAAACAGAAGGCGGGGCGTCGTGAATTCTTACGCGGACTTGGCGTCGGCGCGGTCGGCGCTGCGGCTTTTGGCGCGAGCGTCGCTTCGACGCCTGCTAAGGCGGATGCTACGCTTGACGCGGAAATTCTGACTTTTGCGTTGAATCTCGAATATCTTGAAGCTGAGTTTTACCACCTCGCGGTGTTGGGGACGAAACTTTTCCCAAGCGAAATTGGTCCTAACCCCGGCCCGACCACGGGCGGCTCGATGGTCAACTTCCAAATTCCTCAGGTCGCCGCACTCGCACTGGAAATCCAGCGTGAAGAGCAGAAGCACGTCCTCTTCCTCCAGTCCGCTCTTCAGGCCGCTACTGGTTCTTACATCTCGAAGCCGGCGCTTAACTTCCAGACCAGCTTCCAGACGCTCGCTCAGGCTGCCGGCCTAGGATCTAACTTCAATGCGTTCGCCAGCGACACCAACTTCCTGCTCGGCGCTTATGTGTTTGAAGACGTCGGCGTCACCGCTTATCACGGCGCCGCGCCTTTGATCAGCAACCCGGCCTATCTCGATAAGGCGGCCGGCATTCTCGCAGCGGAAGCCTATCACGCCGGCGCGATCCGCACGTTCCTGTTCCAGATGGGCATGACCAATCAGACAAACCTGATCTCAAACTTACGCGCGACTCTCGATGGAACGGCTGGAACGTCTAATCTCGACGACTACGGCGTGGGCAACACGACAAATCCGCGCTTCGCGCTGTTGAGCAACAACTTCAACGGCACCGGCATCGCCACCAACAACGCGATTGCTTACGACCGCACTACGCGTCAGGTTCTGAACATCGTTTATGGCGGCGTGAACGCCACCAGCGGGCTGTTCTTCCCGAACGGTCTCAACGGCGCCATCAAGTGATTGTTGTAGCCTAGTTAAAGCAAGATGTGGGCTGCCCGGAATTCCGGCGGCCCACATCGATTTCGGCTAAAGCTAGGCCGTCAAGCGTCTACGGAAAGGCGCAATCAGTCCGAAAATAAAGTTACACCCTGTAAACGTTAAGTAATTTCCGTCCCTTGTTCAGACCATATTGCGTAAAATCCTACGCATTATTTTTCGGTCGCGCCAAGTCCCAGAGCCGATTGTGGGTCTCGTCGAAACGACGGGGCCTTCCATGTTCAAGAAAATCGTCGCTTGCGCTGTCGCCGCTGGATTGTTTGGAATCGTCTTCGGCACCATGGTGGAAGCCTCGGAGTCCGGCGTTCCGAATGCCTCCTTTGCAGCGGTTGGGCGATCGACCTCAGTGCCGTATGGCTGGGTGGATTTCTGCAATCGCCGGCCTGAGGAATGCTCGCTTGGCAAGCTCAAGCCGCTCGACGTTCGGCTGAACAAATCGACCTGGGCGACAATGCAGAAGCTCAACAGGCGCGCCAACGATGCGATCGAGCCAGTCACCAATCTCGAGCATTGGGGCACGCTGGTCGATCATTGGGACTATCCGGTGGATGGCAAGGGCGACTGCAAAGTCTATGCTCTATACAAGCGCAAGCTGCTGATCGAAGCCGGTTTTCCCCGCCAAGCGCTGCTCATGACCGTGGTGCGCGATCTCGAAGGCGAAGGCCACGCAATCCTCACGGTAAAGACCGACCGCGGCGAATTCGTGCTCGACAATCTGAGCGACGAGATTCGCCCTTGGGACGCGACCGGCTACACCTACGTCAAGCGCCAGTCGCAAGACGATCCCAACGTCTGGCTCGACCTCGGCGCGGTGCGCGGCGCATCGGCTGGAGGATACACCTCCAACGGCGGTTAATGCGCGACCTTGCGCCCGCTGCCATCCACGGGCAGGGTCGGGCGCGAGTCTGCTAGCGGAATTGACTATGAAGCGCGTATTGGACGTTCTGTGGCCTATCCTCGGCCTTGGGACTGTCGCTTTAACGACCTGGCTGCTGTTCAGGGAGCTTAGGGGCCATTCACTGGCCGAAATCTCGCGCGATATCCAGGCCATCCACCCGATCCACTGGGTTTTCGCCGTAGCTTGCACCGCGCTCGCCTATGGCGCGCTGGCCTGGTACGACCAAATCGCGTTGCGGCATTTGGGATATCGTTTGAGCTGGCGCTTTGTCGGGCTCGTCTCTTTCGTAACCTACGCACTCGCCCACAACATCGGGGCGACTGTGTTTTCGGGCGCGCTCATCCGCTACCGCGCCTACTCGACAAAAGGCCTGTCCGCGCCCGAAGTGGGCGTGATCGTCGCCTTCACCTCGTTGACCTTCACGCTCGGCAACCTGTTGTTGGCGGGTCTGGTGCTGATCATCGACCCCTCGCTGTTGCACCGTTGGATGGCCGGGCCGATCTGGACTGGCGAACTCGTCGGCGTCGCGCTTCTCACGCTGCCCTGGCTGTATACGCTGGGCTCGCTGCTGCATTTCCGGCCACTGAAGCTTTACGGGTTCAATCTTGTCTACCCCCGACCGCCGATCGCCGCCCGGCAACTGCTGGCTGGCCCGCTCGAGTTGATCGGCGCCGCGGGCATTATTTATTTTGCGCTTCCGCCCGCAGGTAATCCGGGGTTCCTCGCCGTGCTCTGCGTCTTTCTCGTCTCGTTCACGATCGCACTGATTTCACACGCACCGGGCGGACTTGGCGTGCTCGAATTTTCCTTTCTGAAAGCGATGCCCGATTCGCCGCCGACTGGCGTTATCGCTGCGCTGCTCGTTTTTCGTTTGCTCTATCTGATCCTTCCGCTGATCTTCTCCCTGTTTGTCGTCGTTCACTTCGAGCGTCGCAATCTGAAGTCCCTGTTCGCCCGAGGTGAATCATGACCCGTCTCGACCCTTATTCCAAAGACGCGCTGATCATTGTGGACGTCCAGAACGACTTCATGCCGGGGGGATCGCTGCCCGTCCCCGAAGGCGACGAGATCACCGACGCCATTAATCGACTGGCTCTCCACTTCGCCAATGTCGTGATCACGCAAGACTGGCACCCCCGCGGTCACGCCTCCTTTGCTTCCTCTCATCCTGGAGCGGCGGCCTTTGCGCGTATCGCGATGCCTTACGGCGAGCAGACGCTTTGGCCGGATCATTGCGTTCAGGGCACACCCGGCGCCGCCCTGCATGCCAAGCTGAACGTCGATCGGGCGTTCCTGTTGATCCGCAAGGGCGTGAGTCCCGGAGTCGATTCCTATTCCGCCTTTGCGGAGGCCGATGGGCGCGATACGGGACTTGCCGCGCTGCTGCATGCGCGTGGCGTGAAGCGCGTGTTCGTTTGCGGGCTTGCGACCAATGTCTGCGTCGCTCTTTCCGCGCAGGACGCGGCGAAAGCCCGATTTGAGAGCGCGGTGATCGAAGACGCCAGCCGCGGGATCGATGTACAGGGGTCGCTCGAAGCCGCTTGGGCGCGAATGGCGGCCGCGGGAGTTCAGCGGGTCACGATTGATCACGTTTTGAGTTAAGCGGACTTCCCTCGCGTTAACTTCGACTTAACTCTGGACGCTCCAAGACTCTGGCCAGCGCGTCCCCGGCGGCTCATGATCACGCTTTATCATCATCCCTTCTGCCCGCATTCCCGTTTCGTAAGGCTTGTGCTTGCGGAATACGGGTTAGAGCCCGAACTGATCGAAGAGCGGCCATGGGAGCGCAGGCGCGAGTTCCTGCTGCTCAATGCGGAGGGAGAAACACCGGTCTTGGTCGAGT
>JAYTRP010000311.1:0-1530 GCA_043746145.1 Hyphomicrobiales bacterium
CGGCCGATCACGCTATTCGCGCCACCCCTGCGCGTTCGCGCCGGAGTCGCGCTGATCGGCGACGCGTATAGCACCGCCTGCCCCGCTGCGGGTGGTGGATTGACCAAGGCGCTGACCGACGTCGAGCGGTTGCTGGTCCACGCGTCGCGTTGGCTCGACAGTCCCGGCGGCGTCAGCGAGGGCGACATCCAAGCTTTCAACCAAGACCCGGTGCGACGCCGATCGCAGGCGCGCGTTCTCAGCGCCGCGACGGTCGCCCGAGCGACCGCGGTCGACCCGGGCGTTTACTGGCGGCTACGTCGCTGGCGCAATTATTACGGAATGCGCGCGCTGTCCGCGATTCGACGACTATTCCCGACGGCCGAATCGACGCCGCCAATTATGACCAACGGACGACAGGATAAGACCAAAGCATGGCCACGGCGTGGCTTTCCCTTCAATCACGCTGCTTAATTCACTCCGCCGCTTCCACAAACCCTCTCTTGCGCAACAACGCTTCCGGCGCCGGCGCTCGGCCGCGAAAGGCGACATAAGCTTCGTCCGGCGGTCGCTTATCGCCGGCGGCGTAGACGTAGGTTTTCAGCTTCGCTGCGAGTTCCGGGTTGAATACGTCGCCACTCTCGACAAACGCCTCGAACCCGTCGGCGTCGAGCACCTCCGACCACAAGTAGCTGTAATAGCCCGCGGAATAGCCGTCGCCCGCGAAGATATGCCCGAAGTGCGGAGCCGAGTGGCGCGCCACGATCGCCTCCGGCATGCCTAGCGCCGCCAACTCCGTCGCCTGCAGCGCAGCGACGTCGACGCCATCCGCCGCCGCAAGGCTGTGCGCGGCCATGTCGGTGAAGGCAGAGGCCAAAAACTCAACAGTCGCATGGGCTTGCCCATACGTGCGCGCCGCATGCAACGCATCGATCAACGAGCGTGGCATCGGCTCGCCGGTCTCGTGATGGCGAGCGAATTTTTCCAGCACTTCCGGCTGGTCGAGCCAATGCTCGTAAAGCTGCGAGGGAAACTCGACGAAGTCGCGGGCGACGCTGGTGCCCGAGAGATAGGGATAGGTCACGTCCGAAAGCATGCCATGCAGCGCGTGGCCGAATTCATGGAACAGCGTGCGCGCATCGTCGTGGCTCAACAGGCAGGCCTCGCCTTCGCGCCCACGCGCGCAGTTCATGGCGTTAAAGACGATTGGCGTCACCACGCCATCAAGCCGGTGCTGGTCGCGGAACGAATTCATCCAGGCGCCGCTGTGTTTGTCGGGTCGCGCGAAATAATCGCCGATGAACAGCGCGACGGGCCGCCCCTGCGCGGTCACCTCCCACGCCCGGGCGTCGGGATGGGGCAGGTCGACGTCGCGTCGCTCCTTAAATTGAACGTCGAACAGCTTGCCCGCCACATTGAACGCAGCGGCGATGATGTTGTTCAGCGGCATGTGCGCCTTGATCGCGCCCTCGTCGAGATCGTAGACGGCTTTGCGTCGCTTCTCCGCGTAATAGCGCCAGTCCCAGGGACGCAGCTCGAAATTCCCGCCCT
>JAYTRP010000312.1:0-1529 GCA_043746145.1 Hyphomicrobiales bacterium
GAATTCGAACGCGAGCGCGATCAGCATCGCCACGCCGAGCAGAAGGAACGGCGCGATCGTGGTCGGGCCGCCGCCCGCCGCCGCGATATCTCCGTAAATTGAATAGGCCATGAAGAACAGGCCGCCAGCGATCACCGCTAGGAAACCCAGCAAAAAGCGGATGTCCATCGGCTGATTGAACGAGACTTTGCTTTGAGGCGCAGGCTCTGTGGACGCTTGAAAATCGGCAATGGCGGTCATGACAACGGGGCTCCTACACCTTGCGGCCGGGAAACCTATCGCGGGGCGTTATGACATTCGTGTGAATTGAGACCGCGAGTGAATTGAGCCCGCGTGTGAATTGAGCTCGATCAAGGCAGGCCAGAAACGATCCGCTGCATCGACGCCTCGGGCGTGGCGTAGGCCTCCTGAAGATCGACGCTCCAATAGCGCAATTCCTCAAGCGGAATTGTAGCGTCGGTGACGGCGCAACGCACGAAAAGGCCAGGGCGCAGCACGCGGTACTCGCCGTCGAGATATTGCACCCGCGCCTCACCTGCGCCGGTCGGAGTTCTATCGTGTCGATTCATCGCAATCATCTGTACCGGGAGCGGACTTCCCAGCGTCCCTCTAGCGCTTATCTATAAGTCTCGGGCTTGAGGAAATCCAGCATAAGCCGCTCCGGCTTGTGACGGTCCAGCCCACTGTTCTATAAAGACCATGTTTGCAGCCCTAGCGCTGTGAACGCAATTTGCAGCCGAGGTTCTATGCCGACTGTCGACGTCAAACCGACAAACCGAAAGCCCGCCGGCAAGCCCGATGCGGCCAGCGAGCCTTTCAAGCGAGCGCTCGCGTCCTGCACGCGCGCGATGTCGCGCCGACCCGACCTTGAAGTGACGTTCTCGTCGGACAAGCCCACGCTGCTTGTTGGGCCCGAGGGCGCCAAGGCGCGGCTGCCGGAACCGCCACGCAAAGCCACACCGCGCGAGGCGGCGATCTTGCGCGGCATCGCCGATTCCATGGCGTTGCGGCTCGCCTGCCACAACGAGGCGGTGCACCGCCGCCACGCGCCGCAGAACCCGGCCGCGCGCTCGCTGTTTGATGCGGTCGAGCAGGCGCGAGTGGAGTCGATCGGATCCCGGCGCATGGAGGGCGTCGCCTCCAACCTGACCGCTATGCTCGATGATCGTTACCAGAAGAGCGCTTTTGCCGACGCGCGCGATCGCGACGAGGCGCCGCTGGACGACGCGGTGGCGATGATCGTGCGCGAGCGCCTGACGGGCGCCAGTCCCCCTGCCGGCGCAAAGCGGGTGGTCGACTTGTGGCGCCCGGTGATTGAGGAAAAAGCAGGCGCCGAACTCGACAAGCTCGACGCCGCCATGCTGGATCAGCGCGCTTTCGCAAAGGCGATGCAGCGGGTGCTCGCCTCGCTCGATATGGCAAGCGAATCGGAGGCCGATTCGGAGGAGAGCGAAGACTCGAAAGATGAAAATTCGCCGCCCGAAAACGCCGACGAGGCGGAAGGGGAGGGCGAACAGCAGGAATCGCAG
>JAYTRP010000313.1:0-5058 GCA_043746145.1 Hyphomicrobiales bacterium
GCGTTCTCATGATCTCGTCGGAGCTGGAGGAAATTATTGAAGGTTCTGACCGAATCTTCGTTCTGCGTGAGGGCCACAACGTTGCGGAATTGGCGCATGATCAGGTGACGGAAGGGGCGGTGATGTCGGCGATGGCGCATGGGGAGACGCAAGCCAGCTTGCGCGAGCGCGCGCAATGACCCAGATCGACGTCGCCCCCTCAAGCCCCGCGCTCAGGCGCGACTGGCGGCCGCGCATCGCGCGTTACGCTACCCTTGCTGCCTTGATTGGGCTGGTCGTGTTCAATTTCGCCTTCACCAACCATTTCGCTTCAATCCAGACGCTCTATGTCAACCTGACCCAGGTAGCGACCATCGTGATCGTCGGCGTCGGCATGACGCTGGTGATCGCCACCGGCGGCATCGACCTTTCGGTCGGATCTCTGATGGCGATTTCCGGCGCGCTCGCGCCGATCGTGTTTCTCGGCAAGATCGCTCCCATCGGCGAGATTCACGTTGCCGTCGGCGTCGCGATGATCGTCGCCGTCCTCGTCGCCGGAGCCTTTGGCTGGTTCAACGGTTGGCTCATCACGCGGTTTCGCATCCAGCCGATCATCGCGACGCTGGTTCTGTTCATCGCCGGACGCGGCATCGCTCAGGTCTCCACCAACGGCAATCTGCAACCATTCAAAGTCCCGACGTTCCAGTGGATAGGTCTGGGGCGCTGGTTCGGCGTGCCGGTCCAGGTGGTGATCATGATCCTGCTCGTGGTCGCGGCGACTTGGGTGTTGAAGAGTTCGCTGTTCGGCCGCCAGATTCTCGCCATCGGCGGCAACGAACGGGCGGCCCGACTGTCGGGCGTGCCGGTCGCGCGGGTCAAGCGTTGGGTCTATGGCATCAGCGGCCTCTGCTCGGGGATCGCGGGTCTGGTGGTGATCGCGATCAACTCCTCCAGCGACGCCAATCTCGTCGGCATGGGCATGGAGCTGGACGCCATCGCGGCGGTTGCGGTCGGGGGCACGCTGCTGAGCGGGGGCCGCGCGACGATCTGGGGCACATTGCTGGGCGCCCTCATCATTCAGCTTGTGCGCTACACTTTGCTCGCCAATGGCGTGCCTGACGACGTCGCCAAGCTTGTAAAGGCAGGGTTGATCGTGGCGGCGGTCTGGCTGCAAGGTCGAGGGAGGGCTTGAGCCGTGAAGAGATCGTCGCTCATCTCGTTTCTTTCGACGCAGGGCGTGCTGATCGCACTCGCTGCTCTCATCGTGCTGGGCTGGTTGCGCTACGATCATTTCCTGGGTCTGTTCAACATATCCACGGTGCTGCGCTACAATTCGATGTTTGCGCTTGTTGCGCTGGGCATGTGTTTTGTCATCATGACCGGCGGCATCGACCTTTCGGTGGGCGCGACGGCGGCTTTGGGCAGCGTCGTCTCGGCGCATCTCAGCCCCTACGGCGCCATCGTGGGGACGTTGGGCGGCGTTGGGGCCGGCCTTATTATCGGAGGGCTCAACGGCTTCGTCATCGTGAGGTTGCGCATCCTTCCCTTCATCGCGACGCTGGCGACGATGCTGGCCGCCAACGGCGGGGCGCTTTTGCTGGCGCAGGATCAATCCGTGTCGGTGTCCTACGAAAGCGGCTTCACGGAACTTGGCCAGGGCGACATCTTCAATCTGCCCGTGCCCGCCGTGATCGCCGCGTTCGCTTATGTTGTCGGCTCCATCGTCCTCAATTTCACCAGCACGGGCCGCACGGTTCTCGCCATCGGCGGCAACGAAGACGCCAGCCGGTTGATGGGCCTGCCGGTCGACCGCGTCAAATTACTCGTCTATGTCGTCAGTGGTGGTCTGGCGGGGATGGCGGGCGTGATCCTCGCCTCGCAATTTGGCGCCGGACAGCCCATCGAGGGCGTGGGCTGGGAGTTGTTCGCCATCGCCTCGGTGGTCGTTGGCGGCACCTTGTTGACGGGCGGCCTCGGCTCGGTCGGCTCGACGCTGGCCGGCGTCATGCTGCTCGGGTTGATCTTCAACATCCTCAACTTCGAGAACGGTCGCGGCTTCATCTCGCTTTCCGCCTATTGGCAATCGGTCATTCGCGGCGCCTTCCTGCTGATCGTGGTGATCCTGCAATCGCGCCTGACCGACCGCGCCGACCGCGCGGAGACGGCCTGATATCTTGTGAAGGGTCCAAGCGATGGTGCCAACGCTCACCCAGTTGTCGAAAGGCGCGCTGGCCGATTTGACCGGCGTGTTTGAGCGTCTGCCTGACGACGCCGCCGCACCTTTGATCGAAGAGATCGTCGCCGCCCGGCGGATCGTGGTGTTTGGTTGCGGTCGCGAGGGGCTTCAGATGCGCGGCTTTGCGATGCGCCTTTTCCACATGGGTCGTGACGTGTCTGTGTGGGGCGACATGACGACGCCGCCAGTCGGCAGAGGCGATCTCCTTATCGCCTCGGCGGGTCCGGGCTATCTGGCGACCGCCGAGGCGCTGCTGGCCATCGCGCGAAAGGCGGGCGCCCGCACTGCGCTTGTCACCGCGCAGGGCTCGGGCGGATTGTCGAACCACGTCGACGTGGTCGTTGCGATCCCCGCCCAGACGATGGCGGACGACCGAGGCGCCGGCGTTTCCGTGTTGCCGATGGGTTCGTTGTTTGAAACGGCGCAGATGATCTTTTTCGAGTTGGTGATTTTGTTGCTGCGACCGCGTTTCGGGGAAAGCGCGGAAACCATGCGCGCCCGGCACACCAATCTGGAGTGAGCCAACGTCGCGCCAATCAAATCGACGGGGCTCAACCAAACGGCTGGGCTATCGCGAGACGATCAACCCGTCGAGGAACACATCCATCAGCGGGGTCGCTTTGCGCCGCCAGTCGGGACCGTCCAGCGCCAGCATGATACCGATGAGGGCGCGCAACAAATCCTCCGGGGCGATCTGCCTGGGTAAGGTCAGCAACATATAACCGTTGCGGGGGCCAAGCGCTCGCCGCAGCTGAAGGAAGTGGAGCGCGCCGCACCGTTTCGTTTGTTGTCGGCGGGCTGTGCGGCGACCGATCTCCGACAAACTCCCGTTCGTCAAGATCAACAACCTCCGTATTTCAGTCTCTCCCTGAAACCACCCAATCATCCTCCACGTTTACATTCAATGCGTAAAATATAAAACCCTGCTTGCGAAAGACGCTCCGAGGGGCTTTAACGTAAAATATGTGCTGAGTTTGATTGATTTTTGCGTCTTTGTCCCCGGGAACGCTGAAGCGGACACGACCATACATTGCAATGCCTACGCCAAGGCCGCGCAACGGGAATTCACATACACCACCTCCGCTCCGGCGTGCGCTGTGGCCCAGTCGTTGAGGTAGCAACTCGGATTTGGGCCGCACTATAAGTGGTGCACGACCGCAGCGCATGCCGATGTAAAGCAAGATTGAGAGATCCGGATTAATTTTCTGAATAGCTGTTGATCTGGCTGCTTAGATGATCGGTTCGATCATTAGAGAAACGTTTTATATTTCCCTATCATAATATTATACATTAACAATTGAGTGTTTGATCACGTCTACGCAATTCCGTCCGCCGATATACAATAAAGGACATTGTCATATGTAGGTCGCACCACAACAAGCCGACGCGACTACGGCGCTCTCACTCTCGAAGATGCTTCGCTTTCCGTCGCTCTGCGTCTCGCCGTCGCGAGCGATGCAATCAAGCGCAGCGAATAGTCATCGGACGATTACTTGGCTTTGGATTTTGTCAATCGTAGTTACGGGGGCGCGGCGATCGACGCCGAGGTAGAGCGCGAAGCCAGAAAAGACGCTCCCGCTGCGGAGAAAAGTCTGCCAAAATCAAAATAATTGCTTCTCCAGGCAGTGAAGGCAGGAAGGTGACACTCATGGATGACGTTCGGCAAATCGACGAAATCGGACGAGATGTCGAGACGCTTTACGGCGACGGCATCGTGGGGCGAAAAAAGGCATTCTCCCGCGAATGGGCGGAAGCCATGCGCGAGGACATGATCAATGCGTTCTGGGAGGCGATTCAGCGACCCGGCGGCGCGGTCGGGCGCGGGCCGCGACGCTGGTATGTCGAAATCCATCCTCAAGCGTTCGGAGGCTTCGTCGATCTCGTATCGCACCCCTGGGTGACGAGAATGTGCGAACAAGTGCTGGGCGCGGACTATCAGATTGTGGAAATTGGTTTCGATACGCCTTTCCAGGGGGCTAAGCGCCAACCATGGCATCGGGACTTCTTTTCTCCGCCCGAAACCTATGTCGAGCGGCGCATCACTTCGTTGGCTTTTAATCTGACTGGCGTCGACGTAACGCCGGATATGGGTCCGTTCGAAATCGCGCCAGGTACGCAATGGGACGCCGGACTCGAATGGAAGCATCGGATGTTTCCGCCCGAAGAGATTTGGCAAAGGTTCGAAGAACGCGCCACGAGGAAATTTCCTGAAATGGGCGATATTTCTTGTCGCTCGGCGCTGACGGTGCATCGCGGCACCACACACGCTTCGCCGATCGCTCGTCCGGTGATGGTGCTTGGGGTCGATGCGCCTGGCGCGGGCCACGCGGAGTTACACGACATGACGGTAACGAAGGACTACTTCGAAGCGTTGCCGGCGTCGGTCCAAAAACACCTCGTTTGTCGTGTCGTCGACAAACTCGTCCCCATTACCCAGAAACACGACATCGAGGGTTTGGTGATGGGCGCGGAGTAAAGACCGCTGCTATCGAGGATAGCTCGCGCATAAAATGGGTGGCTTATGCGCGATCAGTTTGCCGAGCCTATTCTCTCGGGGCGAGGACTTTCACCCTTCTCAAATCCAGGCGCGACACGGCTGTCGAGACGACAGATTCAAGAATGAGTTTTAGGATGACCATTGCGCGCTTAATTTGTGGCGGGGCGTATCTCACAATCGTTTCGAGAAATAAATTTTACAATTTATCACTATTGATCGCTTTTAAGAAGGCAAAGGGCCGGAAGATGCAGGGCAATCGCATATCAAACGTGTGTCATGAGGGATGCGAGGAAATCATTGTTCCATCCTGCCCTGAGGAACTTACGTCGCTTCGAGCTTTTCGATT
>JAYTRP010000314.1:0-5057 GCA_043746145.1 Hyphomicrobiales bacterium
CGGCTTACCGACACGATTATGGCTTCGATCAGGAACTGCCTGATGCGGCCTTTGCACGGCGTGCCCGAGAATTGTGCGACAAGGCTGACGCATTGCTGATTCTGGACGATGTGCGAGCAGGTTTCCGGCTGACGCTGCATGGAAGTTGGGATCTGGTTGGCGTGCAACCCGACCTCAGCGCCTGGAGCAAGGCGATCGCCAATGGCCACGCCTTGGCCGCTGTCACTGGCGGCGATCGCGTGCGGGACGTGGCCTCTCGAATGTTCTTCACCGGCTCGTTCTGGTGCGGCTCTGTGCCGATGGCGGCGGCGATCGCGACGCTCGACGAACTCGAACGCATCGATGGCCCAAAGCTGATGCGCGACATGGGCCAGCGCTTTGGCGACGGGATCGCGGCACAGGCCGCCAAGCTGGGCATCGGCGTGCGCCAGAGTGGGCCGCCGCAGATGCCGACGCTGTTGTTTGACGGCGATGTCAACTTCGCCATAGGCGACAAGTTTTGCCTGGAGGCGCTGAAGCGCGGCGTGTATCTACACCCGCGCCATAACATGTTCTTCTCGACCGCCCATACCGCAGCCGACGTTGATTTTGCGCTTGAAGTCACCGAAGCAGCCTTCGAGGCGCTTGCCTCAAAATAACTTGCCTCGGAGTAGATCGTGGCACGCTTCTTGGTTGTATGAAACATCTAAAGCGTCGGGCTTACGACTATTGGTCGTCCGCGTTTATCTCTTGGTTTCCACGAAGCCGAAGGACATGCACATGGTCACTTTGGGACGTCGAGAATTCACACTAGGCGCCTTGGCGCTCGGCGCGCTCGCTTGGTTGCCGGTCAATCTCAGGGCCGCGTTCGCCGCCGACCCAAAAAGGGGCGGCGTGCTCGCTTATGCCACGGTTTCGGGCCTGGGCAGCCTTGACCCGCATGTCTCCTCGAGCGCGGTGGAGCTTGAAGTCATTCACAATTTGTTCGAGTCGCTGGTTTCGCTCGACAATCAAAACGCCACTAAGCCCATGCTCGCCGCCAGCGTTTCGGCATCTCCTGATTCTAAGACTTACACGTTCCAGCTTCGGCGTGGCGTCAAGTTTCACAACGGCGCCGAGATGACGTCCACCGATGTGCAGGCGTCGATGGAGCGATACGGCAAGGTGAGCCCGAATGCAGCCAATCTGGCCGGCGTCGAGAGCTATGAGACACCCGACCCGTACACGTTCATCATTCATCTCAAACAACCCAACGTCGTCCTGCTCGATGTGATGAAGGCGCCGATTTTTCCCTTCATGATCCTGCCCGCGTCGCAGAAAGACAAGCCCGCGCGCGGAATCGACGTGATCGGCACGGGACCCTATCAGTTCGGCGAATGGGTCAAGGATAGCCACCTCGTCATCAAGCGCTTCGACGGTTACGCGGCGGATATCAGCTCACCCGGAAGAGACGGCTATTCCGGCCGGAAGACGGTCTATCTCGACGCGGTGGACTATCGCTTCATCCCGGAGGTGACTGCGCGTATCGCTGCTTTGCAGGCTGGTGAAGTGCAGCTCGCGTCGAGCATTCCATTCGAACTTCGTAAACAAGTCGAATCCCGCCCTGAGCTCGCGATCCGCGAGGTGTTTCCTCTGGGCGGAACCTACATCATCGTCAATTCGCAGCATGGCCCCACCGCAAACATCGGCATAAGGCAGGCGATCGCCGCGGCGATCGACATCAGCGAAATCGGCGAGGCGGTTGGCGGCGTCAACAAGCCAAATCCCTGGATGTCCTATCCCGATACGCCCTATTTTCCCGCCGCTGGAACTCCCGCGCCCTGGTATGATCAAAAAAGCCCGGAGAAGGCCAAGGAGCTGTTCAAGCAGGCCGGATACAACAACGAAAAGATCATCATCGAGACGAACAGCAACTATCAATGGATGCGCACCACGATGCTCGTCGTCGCCGAGCAGCTCAAGGCGGCGGGCGCGAATGTCGATGTGCGAATTGTCGACTGGACGACCAACGCTTCCCACATGCAGCAGGGAACCGGCGACTGGAATCTGTCCACGACGCTGTTCGGGCCGGAGCATATCCTCGGGCCGCAGCAGTGGCGACCGTTGATCTACGCCTTCTCCAGTATCAAGGGCAACGATGCGCTGGATGCCGATTACAAGGATTTCTTCGGCGAGCCCGATCTCGCGAAGCGGCGCGACCTATGGGTGAAAATACAACAACAGGTGCTCGGCGGCGGCTATATGATCAAGATCGCCGACACGGGGCGCTTGTCGGCTTATTCGAAGAAGCTTCAAGGTCAGTCCGATTATGCAGGAATTCTGCAATTATGGGACCTTTGGCTCGCCTAGCATGACATTACCGACTGCACTGTCGCTTATAGTCCAACCACGCTACAGGCGGAGCTAAGCCCGCATGTCGCGGTTGATCGCCTTTCGGGTTCTGCAAGCACTTCCGGTCATCCTTGTCGTCGCAGTGCTTGCGTTCCTGCTGATCAACCTGCTGCCGGGCGATCCTGCGGTCCTGATCGCCGGCGACCAGGCCTCGCCCGAGGCGATCGCGATCGTTCGCCACAATCTTGGTCTCGACAAGCCGCTGATCGAGCAACTCGGCCTCTGGTTCGTTCACCTGCTGCAGGGCAATTTCGGCGATTCGCTGATGCTCAACCAGAGCGTCGTTTCCGCAATGGGCGAGCGGCTGCCTGTCACGCTGTCGCTTGCGGTGCTGTCGCTGGTGATTACGCTGCCGATCGGCATTTTCGCCGGCGCCATGGCCGCGTATTACCGGCGAACCTGGGTCGACTCTTTCATCATGACCCTCGCGCTGATTGGCGTATCCGCCCCGGCGTTCTGGATCGCAATCCTGTCGATCATCCTGTTCAGCGTGATCTTGCGCTGGTTTCCAACCGGCGGGTATACGCCGCTCATGCAGGACCCTGTGCTCTGGCTGCGTTCGCTGGTGCTGCCCGCCACGATGCTGTCGCTGTTCCAGATCGGGTTTCTCGCGCGCATGACGCGATCGGCGATGCTCGACGTGCTCAGTCAGGATTATATCAGGACCGCGCGCTCGAAAGGTCTGAGCGAGTGGACGATCGTGGGTAAACATGCATTTCGCAACGCGTTCATACTCATCATTACAGCGATAGGCATTTTGCTCTCCACGGCGATTGGCGGCTCGGTGGTGATTGAACAGGTGTTTGCACTGCCGGGCGTCGGTCGTCTCGTCGTGCAGGGCATTCTGGCGCGCGACTATCCCCTCGTGCAGGGCGTCATGTTGATCTACGGCTTCGCCTTTGTCGCAATCAATTTGGCAGTCGATCTCCTCTACACTTTCGCGGACCCGCGTGTCCGCTATGACTGAGCTCGCTGTCGGCTCAATAATAGGAACGTTGGCGCCGCGACGGCGGTTTGTGTTGTTGCGTCGGCTGGCCAGCCATCGGTCGTTTCAGATTGGTCTCTTCCTCGTAACGCTTCTGGCGCTGGCGGCAATTTTTGCGCCGCTCCTGACCAGCCACGATCCCTCCAGCATGAAGGTGCGGTTTCGCTTCAAGCCGCCCTCCTCTGCGTTCTACTTTGGAACCGACAATTTCGGACGTGATATCTACACCCGCGTGCTCTACGGCGCGCGCGTCTCGCTCTGGATCGGCTTGGTTGTCGCGGCCTTCTCTGGCCTGCTCGGCGCGTTTTTCGGCGTGCTCGCGGCGCAATTTCGCCGGCTCGATCCGTTCGTGATGCGTGTGATGGACGCGCTGATGTCGTTTCCCGCTATATTGTTAGCGCTCGGCGTCACGGCGGCGCTGGGTCCTCGCACAGCCAGCGTGATCATTGCATTGACTGTCGCCTACGTGCCCGCCGGCGTTCGCCTCGTGCGCGCTTCCGCACTGGTCATAAGGGAACTCGACTATGTCGAAGCGGCCCGGATCGCTGGCGCCAGCAACGCGCGCATTATGCTGCGTCATATTTTACCCAACAGCATCAGCCCGCTGCTCATTCACGTCACCTTCGTTTTCGCCTATGCGATTCTGGCGGAGGCGGCGCTCAGCTTCCTCGGAGTCGGCGTGCCGCCGCCCACACCAAGCTGGGGCAACATCATTGCGGAGGGCCGAGACTACGCGACTGAGGCTTGGTGGGTCATGCTGTTTCCCGGTCTCGGCATCACCTTGGCCGCGCTCGGGCTTAATCTGCTCGGCGACGGGTTGCGGGATATTTTCGACCCGCGATTGAAGGGCCAGGGCTGATATGGCCGAGCCCCTGCTCTCAATCGAAAATCTCACGGTGCAGTTTCGCGGCGACCGCGGCTGGAGCACAGCGGTCGAGGGCGTTTCGTTCGATATCGCGGAAGGTGAAAGCCTTGGCGTGGTCGGCGAGTCCGGCAGCGGCAAGAGCGTAACGGCGCTTTCCATTCTCCGGTTGCATTCGCGCGGGGCCGCGCGTTTCTCATCAGGCTCCGTGCGTTACGCCGGGCGCGACTTGTTGCAGACTAGCGAGCGCGACCTGCGCCGCCTGCGCGGTGGCGACATCGCAATGGTGTTTCAGGACCCGATGTCCTCGCTTAATCCCGTGCTGACGATTTGCGATCAGATTTGCGAGCCGTTGCAGCTTCACCAGGGACTGTCGCGAACCGACGCGCGCCGAAGGGCGATCGCGTTGCTCGATCTCGTGCGCATCCCGGACGCGGCGCGGCGAGTCGATGAATATCCGCATCGGCTGTCTGGCGGCATGCGGCAGCGCGTGATGATCGCGGTCGCGATTGCCTGCCGACCGCGATTGTTGATCGCTGACGAACCGACGACCGCGCTCGATGTGACGATCCAGGCACAGATTCTCGAGTTGCTGCGCGAACTACGCACAGAACTAGGCATGGCGGTCATGCTGATTTCGCACGATCTCGGCGTCATCGCGGAATTCGCGCGCCGCGTCGTCGTCATGTACGCGGGCCGCATCGTCGAGGATGCGCCAGTTGACGTTCTGTTCCGCGCGCCGGGCCATCCCTATACCGAGGGCCTGATGGCTTCGATGCCCCCGCTGGAAGGCGGAGGCGAGCGGCTGTACGCAATACCGGGACGAATACCAGATCCGGA
>JAYTRP010000315.1:0-14988 GCA_043746145.1 Hyphomicrobiales bacterium
TGGAACGTGTCCGCGCGATCGAGGCGATCTGCAAAGCGCATCAGGTCAAGCTCGCAGAGGCCGCGTTGCGATTTACTTTGAGCCATCCCGCAATCGTCAGCGTGATTCCCGGCGGGCAGAAAGTTACCGAAGTCCGCCGCAACGCCGAAATGCTCAACGCCAAAATTCCGCCCGCCCTCTGGCGTGCGCTCAAGTCCGAAGGGCTGTTGCGCAGCGACGCCCCAACTCCGCGATAGGAGCCTCATGTTAAAAAATCTGGACCCCCTTCTTTCGCCCGACCTCCTGCACGCGCTGCGGGCCATGGGGCACGGCGACGAGATCGCGATCGTCGACGCCAATTATCCCGCAGAGTCCGCGGGGCCGTTGGTCGTTCGGCTCGACGGCGTCGATGCGACCCGCGTGCTAGACGCCATTCTCAGCGTCATGCCGCTCGATGATTTCACGCCGGAGGCATGCTGGCGCATGCAAGTGGTAGGTGCGCCCGAAGGCGAACAGCCGATCTTCGCCGAATTTCGAGAGATTATTGCGCGACGAGAAGGGGCAAGTTTCACGCTTGGCTCGCTGGAGCGATTCGCCTTCTATGCGCGCGCCCGCGAATGCTTCGCATTAGTCGCGACCGGAGAACGGCGCCTTTATGGTAACGTTTTATTGAAGAAAGGCGTCGTAAAGTTATTCTGAAGCTTTAACCACGATGCTGTCTGCTTCATTGAGAGGCAATTAGCGTTGTTAAGGCGGAAATGCGTTGCCCGGGCGCCACAATCGGCGCTCACAACAGCTCGTGCGAGCATATGACCTTGAGCCTCGACCCACTTGCGCTTATTTCTAATCTCTTGGTCAGGGGGCGGCATTGATCGTTATTACGGGGATGCTGGCGGAAGCGAAGATCGCATCCGCTCCGGGTGTGCGCGTTTTCGCTTGTGGTGGAAATGTCGACATGCGCGCGCCGGCAATTCGGCACGCGGTGTTCGCGGGAGCGCCCGCGATTGTGAGTTTCGGGATTTGCGGCGGCTTGTTGCCCAATATGCGGCCAGGTGACTGGATCGTCGCCACCGGCGTGTGCGCTGGCGATCGCCGGATCGCAACCGACGAGGAATGGACGAACAGGCTTGCCGAACGCCTACCATCGGCGGTTCTCGGTGACATCGTTAGCGTCGCTGGCCCGGTCCGTCACCCATTTCAGAAGCGTCACTTCCAGGTGGCTACCGGCGCCTCGGCGGTCGATATGGAATCGTTCCAGGCGGCCGCATTAGCCCAGGAACTCGGCGTACCCTTCACTGCGGTTCGCGTCGTGGCCGACCCGTTGGAGCGGGAACTTCCGCCCGCCGTACATTCAGGTCTTCAGTCGGATGGATCGCTCGCTTTGGCCGCCGTGCTGGATTCCCTGATTCGCGAGCCGGGCCAAGCGCGCTCCTTAGCGCGCGTAACTTATGATGCGTATGTCGCTATCCGGGCGTTGCATAAGGGCCGCGTCAACTTGGGGCCGCGTTTCGCCTCGCTGGTCTGTCCGACTGTCACTGCCGGGCGATACGCGCGTAAGCCGACGGCGCCGGCAGAGAGCCTCGCGCTCCCGGCCTAGGTTCGTCGCCTCGGCGATCTCGAACTACCCGCCGCTAGCCCGCTCGCGCCGCCGCGCGCGAGCCTTCGATCAGCGTCTTGCCGAGTGACCAAACCGGCCCGATTGCATCGTGACACTGCGCGATCGCCTTATCGAAAGCCGTTGTAATCCAATTGAGATCGCTGTTATCCAGCGTCAGCGTTGGTAGCAGCTTGATTGTCCTGTTGCCGTGACCCGCGACCTGCACCAGGATCTTGTGATCGCGAAACAGCGGGATCGTGACGAGCTGACAAAACAGGCCTTTGTTCATCGTCTCGAGCAGGCTCCAAGATGCGCGAAGTTTCAGGGAGCGCGGCTCGCCGAGCTCGAGGCCAATCATCAAGCCCCGGCCACGCACGTCCTTCACCAGTTCATAGCGATCTTTCATCGCGCCGAGCGCCGATAGGAGCCGCTCTCCGCACGCGGCTGCATTCTCGACCAGCCGTTCGTGCTCGATCACGTCGAGCGTGGCCAGTCCGGCGGCCATAGCCATATCGTTCTTGGCGAAAGTCGAACCGTGCACCACCGCTTTGTCCATGCGATCGAACACTTTGGCGAAAATCTCTTTGCGCATCAGGGCGACGCCGACCGGCACATGCCCGCCTGACAGTCCCTTGGCGAGCAGAACCATGTCGGGCTCGACGCTCTCATGCTCGATGGCGAGAAATTTGCCTGTGCGGCCGAGCCCAGTCTGGATCTCGTCGGCGATGAACAGGGTTCCGTACTTGCGGCACAGCGCTTGCGCGTCGCGGAAAAAGCCAGGCAAGGGCATATTGACGCCCTTGCCCTGGATCGGCTCAACGCAGAAAGCCGCAACGTCGCGGCCGCGCAGCGCGCGCTCGAGCGCCGCCAGATCGTTGAATGGGATCTCGACAAAGCCCGGCAACAGCGGGCCAAAGCCGCTGCGGTAAAGCGTATCGCCAACGGCCGAGAGCGCGCCGTAGGTCAGGCCGTGAAACGAGTGCTCGCAATAGACAATGCCGGATCGCCCGGTCGCCGCGCGAGCGAACTTGAACGCGGCCTCGACCGTTTCCGAGCCCGAATTGGTGAAGAACGCTTTCTGCAGCCACGGCGTTCGCCGCAGTAGCCGCTCGGCCAATGCGCCCGCAAGCGTCGATACGTCCATCTGCACGAGATTTGGCAAATCGCCGTCGAGCACGGATTTCAGCGCCGCGGTGACATGAGGATGGTTGCGACCAATCGCGAACACGCCCCAGCCGCTGACGAGATCGAGATAGCGGGCCCCCGCTGCGTCGAAGAGATAGGCGCCCTTGCCCCTGACGAAACGCACGTCGAAGCCGATGGTCTTTAACACGCGAACCATCTGGTTGTTGAGGTGGCGCGCGTGCAGGTCGTAGCGGTCGACCTCGCCAGCGTCGAATAGCGCACGCATGTCGGGCGGAGCGGGAACGGTTGCGTTCATGTCTCGGTCGATAATCGAGCGGGGCGCCCCCGTCTAGCCCCTCGGCGCTGGCGTAGGCCACCGACTAACTCTGTTTTACAGTCCTAGCGGTTGACGCGACCCCTGTATTGCTTCGATTAAACTTTCGCGCCTGCGCCCTGTTGAGTTCGCCGACTGCCTGAAACTCTTGAGTTGTCTCTCGTTCTCGCGCTGTTCATGGCGGTCGCGCAGCTTTCCGTGCTGGCGCGCAAGGTCGGCGCGGCCTCCCCGGTGGTCATGCTCGTTGCCGGCGTTGTGATCGCCTTCATGCTTGGCGTTCCCACGATTTCGCTCGATCCCGACCTCGTGCTGCTCGCGTTCCTCCCTCCGCTGATCTACTCGTCCGGGGTCGGCATGAGCTGGCGCGGCTTGCGTTCCAACATGCGCCCCATTCTTTTGATGTCGATTGGCTGCGTGCTGTTCACCGCCAGCGCCGTCGCCGCCGTCGCGCATTATATCGTCGGACTGTCCTGGGCGTTGGGATTCGTGCTCGGCGCGATCGTCTCGCCGCCGGATTTGGTGGCGCCGATGGCGGTGCTGAAAAGCATGCGGCATCCGCGCAGGCTTATGACGGTGCTCGAAGGCGAGAGCCTCGTCAACGATGCGACGGCGTTGGTGACCCTGAGCTTCGCGCTTGAGGGGGTCGCCAGCGGCGCCTTTTCGCCGAGCGCCGCGGCCTCACGGTTTTTGCTGATCGTTGTCGGCGAATTGGGGTTCGGCTGCGCGGTTGGCTTTGTCATGCTGCACTTGCGCGATGTCGTCGCCGATCCGCGCGCCGAGGTGTTGCTCGCCTTGGCGACGCCGTTTCTGACGTTCTGGCCGCCGCACGAATTGGGGGGGGGGCGGGCGTCGTTTCCTGCGTCGCCACGGATCTCTATGTCTCCTGGAACGGGCGAAGTTTCATCCGGCCGGCGACCCGCCTGCAGGGTTTTTTCATCTGGGATCTCGTCAACTGGTGCATCGAGGCGCTCGCCTTTCTTGTTTGCGGACTGCAAACGCGGGTGGTCGTCGCCAATTTACCGGGGGAAGGTCGGCCGGCTTTGCTGACCTGGGGCGCCCTGATCAGCCTGACAGTGATCCTCGTTCGCTTCATCTGGGTGTTCCCCGTCACCTATCTGCCGCGATGGCTTTGGCCGCCCTTACGCAAACGCGAGGCGGCGCCAAACTGGAAACCGGCCTTCCTGGTCGGCTATACCGGCCTGCGTGGCGCGGTCAGCCTTGCCGCGGCGCTGTCGGTTCCGCTGACGCTCGGCGCCGCGCCCTTTGCGCATCGCGACATCATGCTGTTCACGACCATCTGCGTGATCGTGGCGACGCTCGTCATTCCGGGCGCCGCCTTGCCGCGCATCGTGGAATGGCTGGGTTTGGGCCGTGTCGGGGCTCGCGAAGACCCGGCGAACCGACGCGCCGAAAACGCTGCGCGGGTACAGAGCGTCGAAGCTATCCTCGTCCGGCTCGCCGAGGTTGAACGCGGCGCGAACCATTCGCGCGCGGCCGTTGGCGCGCTTTGACGCGTACACCTCGAGCGGCGGTCGACCTTCCTCGCCAACGCGGATGGTTTGGAGGCGCCGGTCAATGTTTTCTGGCTCAACCTGATCGAAGCCGAGCGCGCCGCGATAAACACGGCTTACGATAAAAACCTGATTACCGACGAGGCGCGCCGCAGGATCGAGCGCGAATTGGACCTCGAGGAAGCCAGCCTGCAACACGGATTCATGGCCGAGAGCGGCGCGCCCGGGACGGCGGCGGAATAGAGCGGGCGTTCAATCCCGCGCGCGGTCAAACTCGGCTTGTGCGCGTTCGAGTTCGGGGCCGTAGGTCAGCGCCCAATCGTACAGCGCGGAGAAGGGTTGTCGGAGCGATTGGCCGAGCGGGGTGATCGTGTACTCGACGCCAACAGGCGCCGTGGGCAGCACGTCTCGCCGGACCAGTCCGTTGCGCTCCAGTCGTTTCAGCGCATCGGCGAGCGCCTTATGCGTGATGCCATCGAGACGGCGCATGATCTCGTTGAAGCGCGACGGCCTCGAGCACAAGACGGTCAGGATCAGCACCGACCATTTATTGGCGATTTGCTCCAGGATGGGCCGCGTCATTCGGGCGTCGATCAGCGCCTCGTCGGCGACGCTTTTGCCTTTCCGGCGTAAGTTGCGCGCCTCGATGGTGGGTTGTCCGATCGTGTGGGGCATAGGTTTACTCGGCAATATCTAGGCTAAACATAGTGCGTATTTGACCGTAGGTATAGGCTCTATATCACCTTCGATTGTTTTTAGAGGGAGTTTACATGAGCAGGTTAGCCAACAAGATCGCCGTGGTGACCGGTGGAGCCAGCGGCATCGGCGCCGCCATTGCGCAACGCTTCGCCGCCGAAGGCGCACAAGTCTATGCGACCAGTCGCAAGCCGGTGGACGACGTTTCCGACGCGTCCAAGGGCGGAGGCGGGATTCGCAACGTCCAAGCGGATGCGGGCAACCTTGCCGATCTCGATCGTGTGTTCGCGAAAGTCCGCTCGGAAGAGGGGCGGATCGACATCCTGGTGGTCAATGCCGGTATCGGTGAACACGCGCTGCTGGGCGGCGTCAGCGAGGATCATTTCGACCGGCTGTTCGGATTGAATGTGCGCTCGCTTGTTTTTGCGGCGCAAGGCGCCATTCCCCTCATGCAGTCAGGCGGATCGATCGTGTTGATCGGCTCGATCGCCGACCAACGCGGCAGGAAGGGAAGCGGCGTCTACAGCGCCAGCAAGGCGGCGGTACGCTCGTTTGCCCGCACATGGGCGAACGAACTCGCCCCCAAGGGCATCCGCGTCAATGTCGTCAGTCCTGGTCCGATCGCCACCACCTGGTTGAAGGTCCCGGCCGAGATGCGCGAAGCCGCAATCAAGCTCATCCCGCTCGGCCGCTTGGGCAGACCTGAAGAGGTCGCCGCCGCAGCCCTCTTCCTGGCAAGCGACGAAAGCAGCTTCACCACCGGCGCTGAATTGTTCGTCGACGGGGGAGCAGCGCAGGTATGAGGGTGCGTTAGGTTTACACACCGATACCTACGTTAAACCTAGTGCGTAATTGACCGTAGATATATTCCATATATCACCTGCGCCCATCAACCTTGGATGGAGTTCACATGAGCAGGTTAGCGAACAAGATCGCCGTCGTGGTCGGAGGCGGCGTCGGCATCGGCGGCGCGATCTCAGAACGTTTCGCCGCCGAGGGCGCCCATGTCTACGCGACCAGTCGTACGGCGGTGGAGGGCGTCTCGGAACTGTCCGATCACGCAGGCGGGGTTCGCGCTATCCGCGCCGATGCGGGAAGTCTCGCCGACCTCGAACAGGTTTTCGCAACGGTCCGCTCGGAAGCAGGGCGGATCGACGTCCTCGTGGTCAATGCGGGCGTCTCCGGATTCGCGACGCTGGGTGGCATAGGCGAGGATCATTTCGACCGCATCTTCGGACTGAATGTCCGCGCGCTGGCTTTTGCTGTGCAAGGCGCCATCGAACTTATGCCGGCGGGCGGTTCGATCGTGCTGATCGGCTCGATCGCCGGCTCGGTCGGTACAAAAGGCTACGGCGTTTACAGCGCCAGCAAGGCGGCGGTGCGGTCGTTTACCCGCACCTGGGCGAACGAACTCGCCCCCAAGGGCATCCGCGTCAATGTCGTCAGTCCCGGCCCGACCGACACCGCGATGATGGCCGCCGCCTCGCAAGAACTTCGCGACGCGATCGCCACGCTCATCCCGCTTGGCCGGCTGGGTAGACCAGACGAGGTGGCCGCCGCGGCGCTGTTCCTGGCGAGCGAGGAAAGCAGTTTCACCACCGGCGCCGAACTCTGCGTCGATGGCGGCGCCGCGCAGGTCTGAGGAGCAATTCTTAGAACAGCCCCTCGATCCGCCCGTTCTCTACTCTTATGCGCTCAGCCGCGGGGACGCGTGGCAAGCCGGGCATGGTCGCGATGTCGCCCATCATGGCGACGACGAAGCCAGCGCCGGCCCTGAGCCGCACGTCGCGAAGCGGCATGGTGAAATCGGTCGGGGCGCCCAGAACGCTCGCGTCGGCGGTGAAACTATAGGCGGTCTTGGCGATGCAGACGGGCAGCGCGCCGTAACCCGCTTTTTCCCATTCGGCGAGCCGGGCCAGCGTGCGTGGCTCGACCGAGACATCTTTCGCGCGATAGATTTCGCGGGCGACCGTGCGGATCTTGTCCATTAGCGGCATGTCGTCGGGATAAAGCGGCGCGAAGCTGTCTTTCGACGCCTCGACCAGCCTGACGACAGCCCGCGCTAGATCTTCTGCGCCCGTAGCGCCGCGCGCCCAGCTTTCGTTGACGACCGCTTCGACGCCGTTGTCCGCCGCCCAGCGCTCGATCAACGCCAACTCGCCGGGACTGTCACTATCGAACCGGTTGATCGCCACCAGCGCGTCGACCCCGAACTTGCGCACGTTCTCGACATGGCGCGCGAGATTGGCGAGACCCTGCTCAAGCGCCCCGAGATCCTCGATAGCGAGCATCGCTTTGGAGACGCCGCCATTCATTTTCAGCGCCCGCACCGTCGCCACGACGACAGCGGCGGCGGGTTTCAGTCCGGCCTGACGGCACTTGATATCGAAGAATTTCTCCGCGCCCAAATCAGCGCCGAACCCCGCTTCCGTCACCACATAATCCGCCATGCGCAGCGCCGCCCGCGTCGCTACGATCGAATTGCAGCCATGCGCGATATTGGCGAACGGGCCGCCGTGGACGAGGGCAGGGCTGCCCTCCAGAGTCTGCACCAGATTGGGCTGCATGGCCCGTTGCAGCAGCGCCGTCATCGCGCCGGCCGCGCCAAAATCCTTCGCGGTGAGCGATCGGCGGCCGCGGGTTTCGGCAACCACCATGCGGCCCAATCGGGCCTCCAACTCTTCGAGGTTTTCGCTGAGGCAGAACACGGCCATCACTTCCGAGGCGACCGTGATGTCGAAACCGTCCTGCCGGGTGAACCCATTGCCCGCGCCAAGGCCAACCACGATGTCGCGCAGCGCGCGATCGTTCATGTCCACCGCGCGCCGCCACGCGACACGGCGCATGTCGACGCCGAGCGCATTGTCCCAATAGACATGGTTGTCTATCATCGCGGCGAGCAGATTATGCGCCGAGGTGATCGCGTGGAAATCGCCGGTAAAATGCAGGTTGATTTCGTCCATCGGCGCGACTTGCGCCCTTCCGCCGCCTGTGGCGCCGCCCTTCTGGCCAAAACAGGGCCCCAGCGAGGGTTCGCGCAGACAGATCATGCTGCGTTTGCCAATCCGGTTGAGCCCGTCGCCAAGGCCGATCGTCGTCGTCGTCTTGCCTTCACCCGCCGGCGTCGGATTGATCGCGGTGACAAGGATGAGCTTGCCTTCCGGCCTGTGTTTAAATGTCGCCAAATAGTCCGCATCGATTTTCGCGATCACGCGACCTTGAAGATGCAGCGCGCTTTCCGGCAGGCCAAGCTTGGCGGCAATCTCGGTAATCGGCGCGAGTTGATACTCGCGCGCGACGTCAATGTCGGATTTCATGGCCCGGTCCTGGTCTTATCCTGCCGGGAGCATGACGCGCAGCGTGCTCGGGGCGCAACCCCGCTGGCGATCAGTCTGTCTCCTTGAATCCATATTCGGGAATGCCCTGCTCGGCTCCATAATACTTGAAGGGCAGGAACTTGCCGGACATCGTGATGCGAACCCGGTCGCCCTTAGGATTAGGCTCGCGCTCGAAATCAAACTCGAAATCGATCGCCGACATGATGCCGTCGCCAAATTCCTCCTCGATCAAAGCCTTCCAGGCAGGGCCGTTGACCATCACGAGTTCATAGAATCGGTAAATCAACGGGTCGGTCGGGGGCATGGGCATCCCGCGATTTGGGACTTCGTTGAGCATCGCCTCCTCCTCGGGCGACAAGGCGAAAAGCGCCGCGGCTTTGCTGGCGAGCGGCTTGACGAGTTTCATCTGGCCGAGCATGGCGCCGACGACCAGCACTGGCGACATCCCCCCGATCTCGGTGCAGATGTGTTTCCAGGTCCAGCCCTTTGCACGTTTAATGTCGAGAAGCTTTTCCGTCAGTTGTTCGCGGCGCACGCGGTTCTCCTTGATTGGGATCGCGCGACATGTAGCAAGCGGCTTGCCAGAGGGCATGTGCGGAGGAGGCGCGGCGCGCTCGAGTTTGTCGGCCCGGCGGTGAATGCGTTGTGCAGAAGCGCTCAATTCCGAAAGCGCTGGCCCCGACGGCCGCCGCGTTAGCTTCTGCGGAGGCTTCTCTAGTATTTGGTTAGCGCGGCGTTAACGGCTGGGAACGCAATTTCAGGCTTCTTATCAGTGGTCGAACGCGTAAGTCGGCTCGGCTGGGAGCTAGCTCCAAGTTTATCTCACAATTTCCGTGTTAACGCTAAAGCGTTACATCTGCGAACAATTTTAGCGTTGCGTCCTTATTGCGGGCCGAGCGCTGGACGTCTCAGGTCGAGCCGTCGAAGCCCGAGCGTCGAGACAAGGCGCCTTCGAACGCGCCAAATATGTGGCTCTCCACACTTTATTTCGGGGGAGTGTTGCTGCAAAGCCGCAGCGCCTTAGGGTATCCTCTGTCTCATAGCAAAGGGGCGCTGCGTGGAAATCCGCTATGTTGGATTATTAGGAAAAGCTCGATATAGCATGCGCGCCAATGCGGGAGTTTCGTAAATTGAATCAACGAATTCGCGCCGTCTTGTCTGCGTCTGTGGCGGTTTGCCTCGGCGCATGTCTAGCGGGCTGCTCCGAAATTCCTACTTCGGGTCCGAGCGCCTCTGCTGTGATCGATCAGGGCACCGGCGACGTCGCTCTAAAGCCTTATGAGTTGGTGGACATAGACCCGTCGACGATCGAAATCCTGGGCCGCAAATCCGTGGCGAGCTTCGCTACGCGATTCGGCGATCATCGCGCCTCGGTCGAGCCGGTGATCGGGATCGGCGATACGGTCGTCGTCACCATCTGGGAGGCGAGTTCGGGCGGATTGTTCTCTTCGCCAGCGGCCCTGGAGAAGATTTCCGCCGGCGCCAACAGCGCCACCATACCCGAGCAAGTCGTCGGCGGCGACGGTTCGATCACGGTGCCTTATGCGGGGCGTATCCAGGTCGCCAGCCGCACGCCGCGCGCCGTGCAGGCTGTGATCGAGAAGGCGCTCGAGGGCAAGGCGATCCAGCCGCAGGTGCTCGTCAGCGTCGCAAAGCCGATCAGCAATACCGTTACAATCGGGGGCGAAGGCGCCGCGACGGGGCAGCGCGTTCCGCTTAGCGGCAGCGGCAATCGCCTGCTCGACGTGATCGCCTCGGCTGGAGGCGTGCGCTCGCCCGTCAGCGAAACCTACGTCGAACTGCAGCGCGGGTCGGAGACGGCGCGCGTTTCGTTGGCCCGTGTGTCCAGCGAACCGCGCGAGAACATCTATATGCGCCCGCGCGATGTCGTCACGCTGGTCCGCGATCCGCAGACCTTCCTCTCCTATGGCGCCTCGGGTTACAGCGGCGAAATCCCGTTCTCGGCCGACGGGATCAGCCTCGCTCAGGCAATCTCGAAGTCTTCCGGGCTACAGGACAATCGCTCCGACGCGAAGGGGGTCTTCGTGTTCCGATACGAGCAGCCTTCCCTGCTGCGCGCATTGCGTCCGAACTCGTCGCTAGCCTCAAGTCGGGAAAAGGTTCCCGTCGTGTACCGGCTAAACTTGCTCGAACCCAATAGCCTGTTCCTGGAGCAGAAATTCTCCATGCAGAATCGCGACCTGCTCTACGTTTCCAATGCGCCGGTGTACGAGATCAGCAAGATCGTCGGTATCTTCCTGTCGCCCGTCAGCCAAGGCGCTTCGATCATTTATACCGGAGCATCCGCGGCTACGCTCAGATAGTGGTGTGAGCAAAGCGGGATTGGGCGTCACGCCCGTCCGCGACGTCATTTCGGCGGGCGGGCGCTGGGTCGCCCTCTCGGAATGGCCGTGGCTGCGTTGCGACGCGCGAAGTTTCGCCGGGCGTTGGCTGCGCATCGTCTACGCGGCGGGGCTGCTCGACCCGTTAAAGCGGCCAATGCTCCGGTTCTGGACCCCGGACGGACACGAAGACGAAATTCTGCCCGCGGCGCTGCATGGTCGCGCTATCTGGATCGGGCGTGCGCCGGACGACGCGCGCGAACTCTGGATTTCGCCAACTAGCCAAGCCGGCCCCTTTTCGTTTCGCCTGGAAAGCCTCGAAGTCTTCCCAGGCTGGCGGGCGCTGATCGGGCTCGAAGCCGCCGCTCCGACCCGCGCAGGTCGCTATCTACTCGCGCGGGCGACGGGGCGCGCGGCGCTCGCGAAGGTGCAAGCGCGTCGGGCGTTCGGGGTGACGCCGCTGTCTCGTTACGCGCAATGGCGAGAGGCGCGATTGCGCGCGTTCGAGCCGGATTTCGACCTGCCCGCCGATGGCGCCGCGCTCCGCTTCGCCGTGATCGTGGACGAGGGGCGAGATCGGCAAGCGACCCTGGATTCGCTGTGCAGGCAGACCTACCCAGGCTGGTCGCTGGCCTCAGACCTGACGGACTTCTGCGACGACGATCTCGTCCTGTCGCTCGCGCCAGGCGACGTGCTTGCAGATTACGCGCTTGCGGCCTTCGCCAGCGAGGCGCGCCGCCGACCGGAGATCAATGTCTTCTATGCTGACGAGGATCAGGCCACGCCAACGGGCCACCGACTCGCGCCCGCGCTAAAGCCCGACTGGAGCCCGTTGCGGCAAGCAGCCTTACCCTACCTCGGGGCGCCGGTCGCAATGCGGGCGCGGATCGCCCGAAGCGGGGCAGGTCTGGACTTGCCAAACCTGCGCGCCGCGCATGTACGGCGCGTGTTACTCACGCGGCCGGCGGGCCAGCGAGAGACGCCTGCGCCCATCGACGCCATGGCGACGGCAAGCGACATCGCCACGTCGCCTGTACGCGAGTGGGCGGCATCGATCATAATTCCTACGCGTGACAGACTCGAGCTCCTGTCAAAATGCGTCGCTAGCCTTGAATTACGCTCACCGGGCGCGCGCATCGAGATCATCATCGTCGACAACGGCAGCCGCGAGCCGGCGATGCTCGCCTATCTCCGTGAGTTTGCAGACAAGCCGGGACGCCTTGTGATCGACGCGCCCGGCCCCTTCAACTTTTCGGCGCTGAGCAATCTGGGCGCGCGCGCCGCCTCGACGCCGTTTCTGCTGTTTCTCAATAATGACGTCGAAGCCGCGAGCGATGACTGGCTGGCGAGACTGCTGACGCTTGCGGCGCAGGGACAAGTCGGCGCCGTGGGGCCTAAACTGCTCTATCCCGACGGCGCATTGCAGCACGGGGGAATCGTGCTCGGAGTCGACGGTCTCGCCGGACACGTCCAACGACGCCTCGCTGGCGACGATCCCGGATACCTCGGCTCGCTCGCCGCTATGCGCGAGGTCGGCGCTGTCACCGGCGCTTGTCTCGCGGTGGAGGCGCGCAAGTTCGTCGAGGTCGGCGGCTTCGACGAGGTCAATCTGCCGATCGAATATAATGACCTGGATTTGTGTCTGCGTCTGACGGAACGCGGCTACGCCTGTGTGTTTGAGCCGCGCGCTCGCCTGATCCATCACGAAAGCGCATCACGCGGGACAAATCGTTTGCTCGACGGCCGCTATGCCGGCGAACTCGCCTATATCCGCGAGCGCTGGGCGAGCCATCTGCGCGACGACCCGACTTACCATCCCGCCCTCTCGCTCGATTCGCTGAGCATCGCGCTCGGGTGATTTCGCGCGACGCGCCATTTGCCTATAAGAGGCGCTGGAATCAAGATTTGAGCTAGGCATGACAGGCTTTTCGGCGACGTCGAACGAGGAATTGCAGCAGGCGAGCGCGCTGATCCTGGCAGAAGCGCCAGCGGGCGCGTTTTCGCCAGACATCACAACGAACCTTGCAGGGGCGACGCGCGATGCGATGCGGGCGGCGATCGGCGTGCTGGTCGATGCCCGCCGGTTCGAGCTTCCGCGCAAGGTTGTCGCGATCTTCCGGCCCAAGTCCGACCTGGGCGTCTGGGCGCGCGTGACGGGCGCCCGTATGGCGGAGACGGAAGGCGATTTCGAGGCTGGCGCCGCCGAGATTTTGGACCTGATGCAGCGGTTTCCCAAGCGGGCGAGCGCGCATTGGTGGATCGCGCTCGCCCGCTGCCAGATCGGCATGGACCGGCTCGATGAGGCCGAGGCGACTGTCCGCGACGGAATCGCTAAATTCCCGGATTCCTCGCTCGCCAGCATCTTTCTTGCCAATTTCTTTGCAAAGACGAAGCGCCACAAGCAGGCCGTCGAAGTATGGCGCCTTACGATCGCGACCTTCCCAAGCGATATCGAACTGCCCTGGCTCACAGGCTATTCCGCCGTCTGCCGCGCCGCCCGCCTGTGGAAAGAGGCGAACGCCGCGCTTGAAGACGTGGGCGTCCGTTTCCCGGGAGATCGCCGCACGTTGCCGATCCTCGCCCAGGCTGCGGCCGAACGCCACGAATGGACGCGCGTGCTTGAGCTTTGGGAGCTTTATGCGAAGCGGTTCGACGCCGCCGCAGAGCCTGAGTATCGGCTTGGACGTACGCATGCGCTGCTTCGTCTCTGGCGCATGGACGAGTCGCTTACCGAACTCCGCGCGCTGGTCGAAAGCGCTCCCGATTTCGCACCAGCTTTACGGGAACTAGGCCAAGTCGCGCTCGAACTCGGCGACGCGCGCCTCGCCCGCGAGATGTTCACAGTTCTGCACGCCCGCTTTCCTGAGGACGTGAAGCCCGAATGGTTGGTTCAACTCGCCAGGGCTCACTCGGAACTGCGCGAGGAGGATTCAGCGCACGAGGCGCTTGACGAGTTGGAGCGGCGGTTTCCCGACTCCGCGCTCGCCACTACCGAACGTCTGCGTCTCGCCAAGGATGTGGAACGCGGCCAGGGAGAACTCGGGCAGATGGTCGAGGCGGCGCTGAAGCGCTTCCCCGACGATTTCGATCTGCGGGCGCATTGGGTATGGATTTTGCTCGGCTTTGGCCGGCTTGATCTTGCGCTGCCTGTCGTCGAGCAACTCGAGGCCGACGAGGGCGCCGGCTACGCCCTGGTCTCGCGAGTGCGCTACGAAGCGGATCTTGCGGGCGAGGATCATATTGAGCGCTATTTTAAGCGTCTGACACATAATCGCGAGTGGGAACTTGGCGACGCGATCTGGATCGCCGACTTCTTGCTCGGCATGCGGTCGCTCTGGGCATTCGATGTCGCGTTCGAAATTCTTGAAGGCCTCGCAGCGAAATCCTCCAGACACTTGCGGCTTTGGAACATGCGTGCGCGGGTGATGATCGCACGGCGCGACGACGATCGGGCGCTGGCCGTGATCGATTCGATTCCCGCGCAGTATCGCCGCCGCGAGACGTTAGAGCTCAAAGCATGGGCAGCGGCGCGCCGCAGCGAGCACGAGGAGGCGAAAGACCTCTGGCGCGAAAATATTGCGACCAGCTATTTCGCCGCCGTGGATTGTCCGATCGACACGCTCGAGCGCTTGACGGCCGCGGGCCGACTACCCCCAGACGGCGGCGTGACCGCCTATATTGTGTTTCGCAACGAGGCGGCGCAAATCCCGGGGTTTCTCGAACACCATCGTAAGCTCGGCGTCCGTCGCTTTGTCTTCATCGATCACGAGTCGGGGGATGATAGCCGCGCACAGTTGCTCGCCGAGCCCGACGTGATTGTTTACCACTCGCCCGACAGCTATCAACATTCCTGGTCCGGTCGCCGATGGGTGAACGAGCTCGTCGCCCGCGAAGGCGGCCAGGGGTGGAACCTTCAAGTCGACCCTGACGAAGCGTTCATCTACCCCGGTTGTGAGACCGTTCCGATAGATCGCTTCACCGCCTATCTCGACGCCCAAGGCTTTGAGGGCGTCAGTGGCTATATGCTCGACCTGTTTCCCCAGCGTCTAGTCGACGAGCGGGGCCA
>JAYTRP010000316.1:0-5045 GCA_043746145.1 Hyphomicrobiales bacterium
CCTGGATTGCTTCGTCGCAAGAGCTCCTCGCAAAGACGGGGAAAGCGCGGGTTGACCGTCAGAATGAGTTGTCGATGGCGCCACGTGCATGACGGGGACAAGCCGGATATAACGAAAGTGGTCGGTTTAAGGGTAAAAAGCGCTTGAGTTAGCGCCTGTGGGTGGGAGCGCGGCGGTCGTCCATAGCTGCATCCTATCGTGTCACGGGCGCGTGCAAGCTTTCTCGCTCAGGCGTCGCGACGACGTAAAAACGCAATCTTGGCGTCGCCGTAGACGCGCTCTTCAAGCGGCTCCAGAGCCGGCGGTGCAACAATTTCAGCCCGCGCGGCCTCTTCGACCACCACCAGCGCGCCCGGCGCCAGCCAGCCGCCTTCGACCAGACCCGCCAAAGCTGAGCCCGCGTAACCCTTGTCGTAAGGCGGATCGAGGAACGCCAGCGTGAAGGACGGCGAGGAGGGCGCGCGGCCGAGTTTCGTCGCGTCGGCGCGCCAGATCCGGGCCACTCCGCCAAGCGCTAGCGCCTCGATATTGCCGCGCATCAGCGCGCGCGCTTCCGATCCATTATCGACCAGCAGCGCGAAGGTTGCGCCGCGCGACAGGGCCTCGAAAGCCAACGCGCCCGAGCCTGCGAACAGATCGACCACGCGCGCGCCGTCGAGCACGCCGGCATGGCGATGCGCAAGGATGTCGAACATCGTCTCGCGCAAGCGCTCCGAGGTTGGACGAATCTCGCGCGAGGCCGGCGCCTGTAGCAGACGGCCTTTCAGTCGGCCGCCGACAATTCGCACGGATGTCAGCTCTTTCTCGGCGGTCGCTTGCCGCCGCTGCCCCCACGCGGCTTGTCGCCGCCTGGACGCTGCGGACGACCCTCGCGAGCAGGGCCGCCGGAAAAGCTCCGTTTTGGACGCTCGCCTGTTTTGCCTGAGAATTCCGGGCGACGTCCCTGTCCCTCAGGTCGGGCGGAACGGCCTTCGCGTGGGCCGTCCGACGACGGCTTTGGCCGTGAGAAACGACGACCCTCCCCGGCCGATCCCTCGGGCTTGCTGCTACGCTCGCCACGCGGGCTGAAACTGCGAGCCTCGCGCGGGCCATCCGACGCCGGCCTGGGCCGCGAAGGACGACGATCTTCTCCCGACGACCCGCCACTGCGCTCGCCGCGCGGGCTGAAACTGCGAGCCTCGCGCGGGCCATCCGACGGCGGCCTGGGCCGCGAGGGACGACGATCTTCTCCAGACGACCCGCCGCTTCGCTCGCCGCGTGGGCTGAAACTGCGCGCCTCGCGCGGACCGTCCGACGGCGGCCTAGACCGCGAGGGACGACGATCATCTCCAGATGACCCGCCGCTTCGTTCGCCGCGCGGGCTGAAACTGCGCGCCTCGCGCGGGCCGTCCGACGGCGGCCTCGATCGCATGGGACGACGCTCCTCCCCGGCCGATCCGCCGCTGCGCGGGCTGAAACTGCGGCCAGTTCGTGGGCCGTCTGACGACGGTCTGGCACGTACGGGGCGACGCTCCTCCGGCGCTGCCGCTTCCGGCTCGGGCGTCGCTCTCATAACCCGCTCAACCTTGATCTCCCGACCTTTGCGGTCGGCGGTGGCGCTACGCTCGATCCGCTTGCGTGGGCCGGAAACTTCCGACTGCGCGTCCGCGCGCAAAGCCAGAACGTGCTTGCGCTTGGGCGGCGCCACGGTCTCGCGACGCTGCCCGCGCGCCGCCATTTCCGCTGCGATGACAGCCCGGTCTTCTTTGCCAGCAAAGACTTTGGGGCCGGACCGAGGCCTCTCGCCGCCCTCTCGGGGACGGCCCGAGGCGGGCGCTGCGCGATCGGAGAAAGATGCGCGGCCGGAAGGACGCTCCGAGCGGCTCAACGAGGACGCGGCGCGGCTTGGACGAGCGGGGCCAGCCGAGGAG
Source organism: Hyphomicrobiales bacterium (assembly GCA_043746145.1). Taxonomy (GTDB): domain Bacteria; phylum Pseudomonadota; class Alphaproteobacteria; order Rhizobiales; family Beijerinckiaceae; genus Roseiarcus. The sequence continues at coordinate 1,911 of JAYTRP010000316.1, forward strand.
CGCGGACGCTCGACCCTTTCAGCCTTCACCAACGTCGAGGCCGGCAGATCTTGCATCCGCAGCTCTTCGATTGGCGTCTCCAGATCGACCCCCGCCTGTTTGGCGAGCTTGGCGCCGAGTTGGTCGCGCAGCACGCGCGTGCGCACCTCCACCACCTCTCCCTCGCCAAGATCGCCGAGTTCGAAGGGTCCAAACGACACGCGGATCAGGCGGTTCACCTCAAGGCCGAGATGCTCGAGCACCCGTTTGATCTCGCGGTTCTTGCCTTCGCGCAGGCCCATCATGATCCATACATTGGCGCCTTGCTGACGCTCGAACCGCGCGTCGATTCCCGCGTAATTCATGCCGTCGAGCGTCACGCCTTCGCGCAAACTGTCGAGTTGCTCCTGAGTAACCTCGCCATGCGCACGCACACGATAGCGGCGCAGCCAACCGGTCGCGGGAAGCTCCAGCACGCGCGATAGGCCGCCGTCGTTGGTAAGCAGCAACAGGCCTTCGGTGTTGATGTCCAGCCGGCCAATCGCCACAACTCTTGGCAGGTCTTCCGGCAGCGCGTCGAAAATCGTCGAACGCCCCTCCGGGTCGCGCGCCGTCGTGACGAGGCCGCGCGGCTTATGAAATAGAAACAGCCGCGTACGCTCCGCAGATTTCAGCGGCTCATTATCGACCCGCACGTCGTCGGATTCGCTCACGTTATAGGCGGGGCTATCGAGCACCTTTCCGTTGACCTTGACGCGCCCCTCGGCGATCCAAGCCTCAGCGTCGCGCCGCGAGCAAAGACCGGCGCGCGCCATGACTTTGGCGATGCGCTGACCTTCGCGGATCTCTGGTTCCTCAATATCGCTCATTGGATTCGCTTGCGTGCTGAAAAATCGTGTCCTAGCAGGTCCATGCACGGCTGTCGCGCAGCGAGAGGATTAATTGCCAGAGGACTTTATGAGCGCGGCTTTCGCCGAGGCGAGCGCAGCCGCCGAGCGCGGCGAGGCGCCGATAGGCGCTGCGTTAACGCATGACGGCTTGGTAATCGCTCGCGCGGGCAACCGTACGCGGGAACTTGCCGATCCGACCGCCCATGCTGAAATGCTGGTGATCCGCGAGGCGGCGCGCGCGCTCGGCAACGAACGACTGACCGGCTGCGACCTCTACGTGACCCTGGAACCCTGCGCGATGTGTGCGGGCGCGATCAGTCATGCTCGGCTGCGACGCCTTTATTTCGCCGCCGCCGATCCCAAGGGCGGCGCCGTCGAGCACGGCCCGCGCTTTTTCAGCCAAAAAACCTGTCTGCACGCGCCCGAGGTCTACGGCGGCATTAGAGAAACTGAGGCGGCGGAAATGCTGCGAGGATTTTTCGCTGCACGGCGCGGTTGAAACAAAGAGCGGTTTGCCGAACGTAACCGTCACCGTGAACGGAGCGATCCGAGCCATCGCTCCGGCCGGACCTGTCATTCCTCCAGCGCGCGCGCCTCTTCCGGCAACATGATCGGCACGCCGTCCCTGATCGGATAGGCGAGTTTAGCCGCCCGGGAGATTAGTTCTTGCCGTTCGGCGTCATAGGACAGTGTCGCACGCGTGACGGGGCAGACCAGAATTTCCAGCAAACGCGGATCGACTCGCTTTGGCTCGCGCGACAATGTCACCAGATCCTTCTCGCCCATGGCGCTCCTCAACCCTGCATCAAGCCGCGTTCGCCTTCATGCGGGGATAGTCGGTGTAGCCCTTCTCTCCGCCGCCATAAAGCGTGGCGCGATCGAGTTCGTTGAGGGCAGCGTCGACGCGCAGGCGCTCGACGAGGTCGGGATTGGCGATGAAAGCGCGCCCGAACGCCACCATATCGGCGCGGCCCTCGCTCACCGCTGCGATCGCCGTCTCGCGGTCATAGCCATTATTGGCGATGTAGGCCCCGGGGAAGGCTCGCCGGAGAGCTAGATAGTCAAACGCCAAATTGTCGCGCGCCCCCTGCGTAGCGCCTTCGATCACATGGATGAACGCGAGCTTGCGCTTGGCGAGTTGCTCGACCAGCGCTCCAAACAAGGCGGTCGGATTGGAATCGACGATATCGTTTGCCGGGCTCGTTGGCGCGATGCGCATGCCGAGGCGGCTGGCAGGCCAAACGCGAAGCATCGTATCAACGACTTCGAGCGCGAAGCGCAGCCGGTTCTCGATACTGCCGCCATAGGCGTCGGTTCGCTTGTTGGTCCCGTCGCGCAGGAACTGGTCAATCAGATAGCCGTTCGCGCCGTGTATCTCGATGCCGTCAAAACCCGCGCGCTTTGTGCATTCCGCCGCGTTCGAGAAGTCGCCGACGACGCGTTCGATCTCATGTGTCTCAAGCGCTCGAGGCTCGGACACCTGCACAAAACCGCTCGCGATGAAAGTTTTGGTGTTGGCTGCGATCGCCGAGGGCGCGACGGGCGCTCCGCCATTTGGCTGCAGTGACGTGTGCGAGATGCGGCCGACGTGCCACGCCTGCAAAAAGATATGCCCTTGCGCCGCATGGACCGCCTGCGTGACTTTGCGCCAGCCCTCGACTTGCGTCTCGTTAAAACATCCCGGAGTCCAGGCGTAACCCTGTCCTTCCTGACTAACCTGCGACGCCTCCGAAATAATCACACCGGCCCCCGCACGCTGTGCGTAATAGAGCGGCGCAAGGTCGCTAGGCACGGTGTCCGGCGAAACCGCACGGTTTCTCGTTAGCGGCGCCATTGCGATTCGGTTGGGCAAAATGAGATCGCCCACGCGCACGGGTTCAAACAGAGAGGAAACGTCCGAGCTCATGATTCGTCCTGTTATCTAGGCGGGAAGAGTGAGAATGCCGGCGCGGCCCTGGTCTGTTCCAAACAAGAGCCGGGCGCCGCGATCGTCCCAGGCGAACGCGCTAATCGCGCCTTCATCAGGGGCGTTAGCGCGCACGAGAATTTCGGCCGCGTCGCCAAGCCGGCAGAGCAGCACCAGGCCATCGGCGTAGCCGACCGCGACGACAAGCGCGCGCGGATGAAACGCGACCTGCGTGATGCGCCGTGGCCGGACGCCGCATTCGCGCGGCGCCTTGCCCATCGGACCATCTTTATCCTTAAAGGGCCAGATCACGCATGCATCGGCGCCCGACGTTGCGAGCCAATGGCCGTCGCTCGACCA
>JAYTRP010000317.1:0-5044 GCA_043746145.1 Hyphomicrobiales bacterium
GGCGAATATCCGCGCTCGCAATGGTGGACGTTCGCCGTCGAGAACGACAAGCTGATGGGCGAAATCGAAGCCATGCGCAAGCAGTACGACGAGGCGAAGAAGGGGCTTGAAAGCCGTTTCCTCGACAAGGTCGAAAAGCTGCAGCGTGGCGACGAATTGCCGCCCGGCGTGATGAAGATGGTCAAGGTCTTCATCGCGGTGAAGCGCAAGATTCAGCCGGGCGACAAGATGGCGGGACGCCATGGAAATAAGGGCGTCGTCTCGCGCATCGTGCCGCAGGAAGACATGCCGTTCCTCGCGGACGGTACGCCGGTCGATATCGTGCTCAATCCGCTCGGCGTGCCGAGCCGCATGAACGTCGGGCAGATCCTCGAAACCCATCTGGGTTGGGCCTGTGCGGGCCTCGGTCGGCAAGTCGGTGAAGCGGTCGACGCTTACATGCGCCTCAGAGATGTGGCGCCGCTGAAAGCCAAGCTCGAACAGATCTACGGCGACAACGAAACCATCGCCGGCCTCGGTGAGGAAGGCCTGGTCGAACTTGGGCAGAACCTGCGTCGCGGCGTTCCGATCGCAACCCCCGTGTTCGACGGCGCGCGCGAGAAGGACATCGTCGAAATGCTCACGATGGCGGGTTACGACTCGTCAGGGCAGGTGACGCTGTTTGACGGACGCACGGGCGAGCCTTTCGATAGAAAAGTTACCGTCGGCTACATCTATATGTTGAAGCTGCATCATCTTGTCGACGACAAGATCCATGCGCGCTCGATCGGGCCCTACAGCTTGGTCACGCAGCAGCCTCTCGGCGGCAAGGCGCAGTTCGGCGGACAGCGTTTCGGCGAAATGGAGGTCTGGGCGCTCGAGGCTTACGGGGCGGCCTATACCTTGCAGGAAATGTTGACTGTCAAATCCGACGACGTGGCGGGCCGAACCAAAGTGTACGAGGCGATCGTGCGCGGCGACGACACGTTCGAGTCAGGCATTCCGGAGAGCTTCAACGTGCTGGTGAAAGAAATGCGCTCGCTCGGTCTGAACGTCGAACTCGCTTCGACGAAGAAGCAACTGACAGACGAGAGCGCCGCACAACCGCCCGCCCGGGCGGCTGAGTGAGACGCTGCGCATAAGCACGTGTTCGACTGACGCTGCGGGGACGGCCAAAGCCCCCGCCAGTTTCCTCAATGCGGACGGGCGGCGTGGCGACGCCGTCTCCCCGCGGGAGATCCAGACATGAATCAGGAAGTCATTAATCCGTTCGCTCCTACGGCGGCGCCCCTCGCGTTCGACCAAATTCAGATCGCCATAGCGAGCCCGGAGAAAATTCTCTCGTGGTCGTTCGGCGAAATCAAGAAGCCGGAGACGATCAACTACCGCACCTTCAAGCCCGAGCGCGACGGCCTTTTTTGCGCGCGTATTTTCGGGCCGATCAAGGACTACGAGTGCTTGTGCGGCAAGTACAAGCGCATGAAATACAAGGGCGTTATCTGCGAGAAGTGCGGCGTCGAAGTGACGTTGTCGCGCGTTCGCCGCGAGCGCATGGGCCATATTTCATTGGCCGCGCCGGTTGCGCACATCTGGTTCTTGAAGTCGTTGCCGTCGCGCATCGGGCTGCTGCTCGACATGACGCTTAAGGACCTCGAACGCATCCTCTATTTCGAATCCTACATCGTGCTCGATCCGGGCCTGACGCCGCTGAAGGACCGTCAGCTTCTTTCCGAAGACGACTACCTGCGCGTGATGGACGAGCATGGCCAGGACAGCTTCACCGCCATGATCGGCGCCGAGGCGATCCGCGAAATTCTGAAGGGCATGAACCTACAGAAGATCGCCGACGATCTGAAGGTGGAAATCCAGCAGTCGAAGAGCGAGCTCAAGCCCAAGCGGCTGGCCAAGCGGCTCAAGATCATCGAGGCGTTCATGCATTCCGGCAACAAGCCGGAGTGGATGATTCTGACCGAAATTCCGGTCATTCCTCCGGACCTGAGGCCGCTAGTGCCGCTCGACGGCGGACGTTTCGCGACCTCCGACCTGAACGATCTCTATCGCCGCGTGATCAACCGAAATAATCGGTTGAAGCGGCTGATGGAGCTGCGCGCGCCTGACATCATCATCCGCAACGAAAAGCGCATGTTGCAGGAATCGGTGGATGCGCTGTTCGACAACGGCCGTCGTGGCCGCGTCATCACGGGCGCCAACAAGCGGCCGCTGAAGTCGCTCGCCGATATGTTGAAGGGCAAGCAGGGCCGCTTCCGCCAGAACTTGCTCGGCAAGCGCGTCGACTATTCCGGCCGGTCAGTCATCGTCGTCGGTCCCGAATTGAAGTTGCATCAGTGCGGCCTGCCCAAGAAGATGGCGCTCGAATTGTTCAAGCCGTTCATCTATTCGCGGCTCGACGCGAAAGGCCTCAGTGCGACCGTCAAACAGGCGAAAAAGCTGGTCGAGAAGGAGAAGCCCGAGGTTTGGGACATTCTCGACGAGGTCATCCGCGAGCATCCGATCATGCTCAATCGCGCGCCGACGCTGCATCGCCTTGGAATTCAGGCGTTCGAGCCGGTGCTGATCGAGGGTAAGGCGATCCAGCTGCATCCGCTGGTTTGCTCCGCCTTCAACGCCGATTTCGACGGCGATCAGATGGCGGTGCATGTTCCCTTGTCGCTCGAAGCGCAGCTTGAGGCGCGCGTGCTGATGATGTCGACCAACAACATCCTGCACCCCGCCAATGGTCAACCCATCATCGTGCCCAGCCAGGATATCGTGCTGGGGCTCTACTATCTCACGCTCATCCGCGACGGCGAGCCGGGACAGTACGAGGAAGACAAAGACACCAAGCGTCCGATCCGTGGCTTCTTCAGCTCTATGGGCGAGATCGAGCACGCGTTAGCGGCTAAGTCGATTACGCTGCACACGAAGATCAAAGGCCGAGCCTGGACCTATGACGCGCAAGCCAAGCGCGTAGCGAAGATCTTCGACACGACGCCTGGCCGCATGATCCTTGGCCAGTTGTTGCCCGACCACGTCAAGATCCCGTTCGACGTCGTCAATCGGTTGATGACCAAGAAAGAGATCTCGGCGATGATCGACACGGTCTACCGCAACTGCGGTCAGAAGGAGACCGTGATCTTCTGCGACCGGATCATGACGCTCGGCTTCCGCGAAGCGTTCAAAGCGGGCATCTCGTTCGGCAAGGACGACATGGTCGTGCCGGAAACCAAGCCGAAGCGCATCGCGGACACCACCTCGCTCGCCAAGGAATACGAGCAGCAGTACAACGATGGGCTGATCACCCAGGGTGAGAAGTACAACAAAGTGGTCGACGCCTGGGCGAAATGCTCGGACAAGCTCGCCGAGGAGATGATGGCGGGCATTTCGGCCGTGCATAAGGATGCGGACGGTCGCGACCGCCCGATCAACTCGATTTACATGATGTCGCATTCGGGAGCGCGCGGGTCGCCCACCCAGATGCGCCAGCTCGCCGCCATGCGCGGCCTGATGGCAAAACCGTCGGGCGAGATTATCGAGAGCCCGATCATCGCCAACTTTAAGGAAGGCCTGTCCGTGCTCGAGTACTTCAACTCGACCCACGGCGCCCGCAAGGGCCTTGCCGATACCGCGTTGAAGACGGCAAACTCAGGGTATCTCACGCGCCGTCTGGTGGACGTCGCGCAGGACTCGATCATTACGACGCATGATTGCGGTTCGACGAACGGCATCAAAATGCGCGCGATCGTCGACGCGGGCACGATCGTGGCTTCGCTGGGTTCGCGCATTCTCGGTCGTTTCGCGGCCGAGCCGATCACCGATCTCGATGGCAAGGTGATTGTCGGCGCGGGCAAGATGATTGTCGAAGAAAATATGCCGGCAATCAACAATGCCGGCATCCAAGAGGTGAAGATCCGCTCCGTGCTGACCTGCGAGGCGCCTAACGGCGTCTGCGGCGCCTGCTATGGACGCGATCTTGCGCGTGGCACGCCCGTCAACATGGGCGAGGCGGTCGGCGTCATTGCGGCGCAGTCGATCGGCGAGCCGGGCACTCAGCTCACGATGCGCACCTTCCACATCGGCGGCGCGGCGCAGCTTGCGGATCAGTCTTTCGTCGAATCGAACTTCGACGGTGAGGTGAAAATCCGTAACCGCAATCTCGCGCGCAACACGAACGGCGATCTCATGGCGATGGCGCGTAACGTCGCGATCGTCATTTACGATCGCTCGGGCGCCGAACGGGCAGTGCATCGCGTCCAGTATGGCGCGCGTCTCAAGGTCGATGAGGGCGATCAGGTCAAGCGCGGTCAGCGTCTGGCGGAGTGGGACCCCTTCACACGCCCAATCATGACGGAAGTCGACGGTTTGATTGGCTTCGAGGATCTGACCGAAGGCGCTTCAATGTCGGAGCAGATCGACGAGGCGACCGGCATCGCAAAGCGTATCGTGATCGACTGGCGTTCTTCTCCGCGCACCTCGGCCCTCAAGCCGGCGCTGACGGTCAAGGACTCGAGCGGTAAGCTCGTCAAACTGCCGCGCGGCGGTGATGCACGCTACATGCTGCCGGTCGACTCGATCATTTCGTACGAACCCGGCGCACAGGTGAATGCGGGTGACGTCATCACCCGTATCTCGATCAATAGCGCAAAGACTCGCGACATCACGGGAGGTCTGCCGCGCGTAGCGGAGCTGTTCGAGGCGCGACGGCCGAAAGATCACGCAATCATTGCGGAAATCAGCGGCGTGGTGCGGTTCGGTAAGGACTTCAAGAACAAGCAGCGCGTGACGATCGAGCCTTCGGAAGCCGGCGCTGAGTCGGTCGAGTACCTGATCCCGAAGTCGAAGCACATCCATCTCCAGGATGGCGACGTGATCGAAAAGGGGGAATATCTCGTCGACGGCAATCCGGCGCCGCACGACATTCTGGCGATCAAAGGCGTGGAGGAACTCGCAGCCTACCTCGTCAACGAGATCCAGGAAGTCTACCGACTGCAGGGCGTGTTGATCAACGACAAGCACATTGAAGTTATCGTGCGACAGATGCTGCAGAAGGTCGATATCACCGATCCCG
>JAYTRP010000318.1:0-1520 GCA_043746145.1 Hyphomicrobiales bacterium
GTTACTCAGCGGAGCGCAGCGACATTTTGCAGATCCAAATCAGTTCCGGAAACCATTTCGGAGCTAACCAAAGAGAGGATTCGGCGAGCGGCAAAGAGAGTCAAACGGGATAACCCGATGTTCTCTGGCGACACCGGCTTCCGCGTCTTCAAACTCGCATCGTCCAACATCCGCGCGTGGGATGCCGACCCCGCCGATCTCGAAAACAGCCTGCTGAAAAACGCCGAACACCTCGTGCAAGGCCGCAAGGAACAGGACGTGCTTTATGAGCTTCTGCTCAAGCTCGGCCTCGATCTCTGCGTACCGATCGATACCAAGGACATCGCGGGCAAGTCCGTGCATTCTATCGGCGGCGGCGCGCTGATCGCCTGCCTTGCCGATGGGCTCGACAGGCAAGTCATCGAGCAGCTGGCATCCGGCATTGTCGCCTGGCGCGCGGCGCTGGCGCCCGCCGTCGACACCCGCGTCGTGTTCAAGGATTCCGGCTTCGCCGACGACATCGCCAAGACCAACATGGCGGCGATCCTGAATCAGAACGGCATTTCCGACGTGCGGAGCTTGTGAGGCACCCATGAGCGACAATTCTGCGCAACCCGTCGGCGAAGTGCTTCTGTATCAGACCGAGGATGGCCGGACGCGGGTGGAATGCCGCTACGCCGAGGAAACGCTTTGGCTATCGCAGGCGCGGATCAGCGAATTGTTCGGCGTGACGGTTCCGACGGTCAACGAGCATCTCAAAGGCATATTTGCCGATGGCGAATTGACACCGGAGGCAACTATTCGGAAATTCCGAATAGTTCGCGCAGAGGGCACGCGGCCCGTCGCCCGCAACATCGACCACTACAACCTCGATGCCATTCTGGCCGTTGGCTACCGGGTGCGTTCGCCGCGCGGCGTCCAGTTCCGGCGCTGGGCGAGCGAACGCCTCTGCGAATATCTGCGCAAAGGCTTTGTGCTGGACGATGAACGTCTGAAAAATCCGCCCGCGCCCGGCTTTGGCTTGCGCGACCACTTCGATGAACTGCTGGAGCGGATCCGCGACATTCGCGCCAGCGAACGCCGGATGTATCTGCGGGTGCGCGAAATTTTTGTCATGGCGGCGGATTATGTGGCTTCCGCTTCAGAAACAACGGTGTTTTTCCAGACCATCCAGAACAAGCTGCACTATTCGGTGACACGCCAGACCGCGGCTGAATTGATCCTTCGCCGCGCCGATCACGACAAGCCCAATATGGGGTTGACGACGGCCAGCAACGCGCAGGTGCGAAAAGCCGATGTCACAATTGCCAAGAACTACCTGACCGAAAACGAAATTTCAGAATTGAACCGCATAGTGGTCATGTGGCTGGACTTTGCCGAGGATCAAGCTCGCCGCCGCCGACAGGTTTTTCTACGGGATTGGGAGGTCAAGCTGGAAGAATTCCTGCGTTTCAACGACCGTGAAGTTCTCCACAACGCGGGATCGGTAAGCAAAAAAGCCGCTGATGCCCACGCCCATGCCGAATATGAGCTTTTCGCAG
>JAYTRP010000319.1:0-1519 GCA_043746145.1 Hyphomicrobiales bacterium
ACCGTGTCAAATGACACGAGCCGCGCGAGCAGAGCCTTGGCGTTGTTCAGTCGCTCGTTTTGCATGCGGAACCCCTTGGCGACGATCATAGGTCGCTCCCGTCACAAGTCGAGCTTGGATATTGTGAGGAAACCAGTTGGCCTTGCGTCTGCAAACGGTTACATCAGTGTCATGTACTCCTCGACCACCGACGACATCAGGGTCACCGTTCACGCGGAATACGCTCCCGATCGGTCGGAGCCCAGCGAGAGCGAGTATTTCTGGAACTATACGATCGAGATCGCTAATCAAGGCAGCCGGACCGTGCAGCTTACGCATCGTCACTGGCGCATCACCGACGAGCGTGGCCACCGCGAGACGGTCGACGGTCCAGGCGTAGTCGGCGTACAGCCAACCCTTAAACCCGGCCAGACATTCAACTATTCCTCGGGCTGCCCCTTGAAGGCGCCGAGCGGGTTCATGGCCGGCGCCTATCGCATGGTCGACGAGGCGGGCCAGGTCTTCGAGGTGGAAATCCCCGCCTTCTCGCTCGATAGTCCGTTCGTTCGCAGGGTGCTGAACTAAACTGCGCAAGCCCCGCTGCTTTATTACGACGGGCAACTCGCCATTTACGTTTACGGCAATCCCTGCTTGGAAGCGTGGGTAGACGCCGCAAGACCCGGCATCAGCCAACAAAAATGGTTGAGCTAGCGCTTAGGCTCCGCCGCCAGTCATGAACGCGCCGCTCGCCGCAATAGCGCTGCTCTTCTGCAAGCTTAGCGATCAAAATCAATTTTGAAAGGAATTGCCGGCAATATGCCATATCCTGCAAGTATGTCGCGTAAATCGAAGCTGGCGTAATTGGGAGGCATGGGCGACATGGGTCGAAAACATTTCGGCACGGACGGCATTCGCGGGCGCGCCAATGTCAAGATCACGGCCGAACTCGCGCTGAAGGTGGGGCAAGCTGCGGGCCTCGTGTTTCAGCGCGGCGAGCATCGACATCGCGTCGTCATCGGCAAGGATACGCGCTTGTCGAGCTACATGATCGAATATGCGCTGGTTGGCGGCTTCACCTCTGTCGGCATGGACGTATTGCTGCTCGGGCCGGTGCCGACGCCCGCGGTGGCGATGCTCACGCGCTCGATGCGCTGCGATCTCGGCGTGATGATCTCCGCCTCGCATAATCTGTACGAAGACAATGGCATCAAGCTGTTCGGACCGGACGGATATAAGCTTTCCGACGAGATCGAGAGCCGCATCGAGGAACTGCTCGAAGCGGACCTGACGAGCCGGCTCGCCCGCGCGCCCGATCTCGGACGCGCTCGCCGAATCGACGATTCCGTGGCGCGATACATCGAGTACGCCAAGCGCACTTTACCGCGCGACGCCTCGTTCGAAGGCCTGCGCGTCGTGATCGACTGCGCGCATGGCGCTGCCTACAAAGCGGCGCCCGAGGCGCTTTGGGAACTCGGCGCCGAGGTGATCAAGATCGGCGTAGAGCCGAACGGCCTCAACATTAATGAACAAGTCGGCTCCA